>DASYGC010000546.1:0-4048 GCA_036000225.1 Ktedonobacterales bacterium
ACCTCGCCCAGCACGTGGCTGGAGATGAAGACCGTCTTCCCCTGGGCGGCCAGCTGGCGCAAGAGGTCGCGCATTTCGACGATGCCCGCGGGGTCCAGCCCGTTGGCCGGCTCGTCCAGGATCAGCAGATCGGGGTCCTGCAGCAGGGCGATGGCCACACCCAGGCGTTGCTTCATGCCCAGCGAGTAGGTCTTGACGCGGTCGCGATCGCGCCCAGTCAGCGCCACCAGTTCTAGCACGGTGTTGATGCGTCGCTCGCTGACCCCGCCCAGCGCATCACCCACCACGCGCAGGTTGTCGCGGCCCGACATATAGGGATAGAGCGCGGGCTGCTCGACCAGCGCCCCCACGCGCGGCAGGATGCGCGCGGCGTGGGTCGCCACCTCCTGGCCCAGAATCTCCACGCTCCCCGACGTCGGCGCCATCAGCCCCAACGCCATGCGGATGGTGGTGGTCTTGCCGGCGCCGTTGGGACCCAGGAAGCCGAAGATCTCGCCACGGCGCACCTCAAGATTGAGGCCGTTGACAGCTAGACGTGCGCCATAGCGCTTCGTCAGGTCGCGCAGCCGCAGGACTACCGCGTCTGTGGGGGTGGTGGCGCCAGCGCGTGGCGCGTTGTCCGTGTGTGGTGTGCCAGTGATCTCGGACATAGATGCCGATCCTTTCATTGTCGCGAGCCGCGTTGGCGTCTCTTGCCATCCGGCCAGCCGATGGATGCGCGTTATGGGCGATGGCGGATGCGGGTAGACCACCCGCGGACGCGGGCGTCCACCGGACGCCCCTACGACACCGCTGCTCATCCCGCTCCGGCGAAGGTGGCAGCAGGTGGGCGCCAGTTGGCGGCATTGGTTAGCCGTGGTTGGTTGGACTCGCCGTCCTGTTCGCCGTGTTCGATGCAGTGCTGGTCATGCATGTGCGGCGGGTGGCGCGATGCCAGCGCTCGTCTGCTATCTGACCACTCTCGCCTGCTGCCCCCTCGCCCGCACACGATTAGCAGCGGTGTCTTCAGCCCGCGTCCGCGACCAACCAACCACGCCCGCTATGGCTGACCATCCGCGCCTGCCGTTTTACCACGGGGGCTGACACATGCGCCGCGTGCTAGCGGGTGCGCCTTGGTAGCCGGCGCGGGGCGTACGGATGTACACCCCTACGGAACTGGGACCACAGTGGTGCAATTACCGCCGCCTTGCGTGCCGCGCCAACCACGCGCCGACCCACCTCTGGACCCCCTCCCCGCGCATGGGGAGGGGACACGGATCCCTGACCGGTCATTAGAGGGGAGAGGATTTCCTATGCACCCCCCAGCGCCACGTCGGGTGCATCGTCGCCCGGCGCGCGATAGCCGCGGACCAGCGCGATGGCGGCCACCAGCGTGGCGAGAGCCATCACCACCACGACGCTCAGCCAGTAGGTAAGCGCGCTGGTGTGGAAGACGCCCTCGCCCTGCGCCAGATAGCCGGGCACATCGCTATTGGCCAGCAATCCCCAGGCGACCGCGCCGCCCAGCATCACCAGCATGGCCACCGTCGCCACCGCCGCTGGAGCCAGCGCGAAGCGGTACAGCCGCGCGGATACCTCGCTGCGCGCGATCGCCACGGAGACCGCCGCCGCGCTGGCGATTGCCGCCAGCACGAATATCCCCACCCACGAGACAAAGTACAGGTGGTCAGCGGAGCTCTGGGGCGCTTGGCCGCGATTGGCGGGGAAGATGACGTTCAGCAGCACCCATGTCCAGGCGGCCCAGATTGCCAGCGCCACGGGCGGGACGGCAAAGAGCAGGAAGATATCCCAACGGCGCGCGGCCCACGCCCGCCGCAGCACGGCCAGCGCGATGGGCAGCCCGCCCACCAGCACGGCCAGCAGCGCAACCACCGCGCCGCCTGCCACAGTGTAGTACGCGATCGCCAGATCGGGATGCGCCGCGATCAGTTTGGGCAGGCCATCTTCGATATCCTGGTTGAACGCCAGGCCGGCGACGACGAAAGCGATGTAGGCACAGAAAACGGTGATGGCGCCGCGTCGGGAACGGTTCAGCATGTGGAGTATCCTTCCGGTGGTATCCTGGGGCGCGAGGTGCGCATCGAGCGCGCCCAGGACGATATCAATCAGCACAAAGGGAGTCAGCGAGCAATCTTCGAGCAGGGCGGCAAACTCGTCACCATAACGCGCGCGCCAGGCGCGCGGATAGAGATCGAGCAGGCGGGAAGGAGCGGCGGCAATGGTGCGACTCACGGCGTTGCGACGCAAGTGGATCCCTCCCTTCTCAGATGACGGCCAGGCGCCGCAGCCCGGTGGTGGCGAAGGTCTGCAGGCTGCGCAACTGTTCGCGCAGCACGCTCGCGCCCAGCCCCGTCAGCCGGTAGGGCCGGCGGCGTTCCTCGGCGGGTAGCGCCGCGATCAGGCCGCGCTGCTCCAGGCGGGCGATGGCGCCATACAGCGTGCCCGGCCCCAGGCGCACGCCAGCCATCTGCTCGATATCCTCGATCATGGCGTAGCCATGCCGGTCGCCACCGGCCAGGCTGGCGAGGATCAACAGCGAGGGATCGGAGAACCGTCCAAGGTCGGCCAGGTCGTCGGGCATAACTCATACCTTCCTACATGTACGCCACGCGATATATCGCCAGACGTAATATATCGTCTGGCGTAATAATAGCGCAGGATGTGGAGGCTGTCAAGGGCGATCGTTCGTCATCGCCCAAACAGGGGCGCGCGGCGGGGGCCACCAGGGTCATTCAATTGTCGCGTAGGGGTTCAACCCACGCCGACGGAATAGCGGCAGCGTCCGCTCACAGCGATGACACATGATAGGGTTGAGCTGGATCGCATGGCGCCCGCCCGCCGACATCCTCGCCGGCACGGGATTAGCAGCGGTGTCTTCAGCCCGCGTCCTCGCCCACCACCCAGTTCGCCGGAGCCGATGTGCCGTGACATCCAACGAGGAGGGTGGCGGGAACCCCAGGCCGACGATTGACGTCCTGTGGGTGGGGGAAGCTCAGCCCCCGCACAATGCGATAGCCCGCTGGCATTTCTGACAAGGAGCGCATCATGTTGCGACAACTCAGCCAATCTCTGTGCTTACCGGGTCCGCGCCGCCGCACAGGCGTCGTGGTGGCCGGATTCATGCTCGCGCTGTGGGCGCTGACCCTGGCGGGCTGCGGACAGGCCACGCTGGGATCGCAGCCGCCATCGGGGAATGCGACGAGCGGGCACCCCATCGGCGGCACATCCATCCGGCCGTGCTCGGGGCCACTTGTCAGCGCGGCCTCGGTCGGCACGGTGGCGCGGGTGCTGACCGAGGCGCAGTCGGGTCAGATGGTGAGCGCGCACGCGGGCGAGTTGATCCAGGTACAACTGCCGATGACGTTCCACTGGAGCTTCAACGACCAGGCCGGCAACCTCGCGGTGGTGCCGCCCGCCGACGGGCAAGACCCCACGCTCAACGTCTGCTTCTGGACCTTCAAGGCGCAGTCGGCGGGCAGCGTGACGCTGCGCTTCAGCGGCGCTCCGCTGTGCGATCCCCCAGCGCAACAGTGCTCGCAACTGCTGGTCGCGGCGAACTTCACCGTCAACGTTGGGTGACAACCTCCGCGAAAAAGCCGCGCAATGCTTGCGCCACCCGTGCCGGCTGGCCATTCCGATTGGTCGTGCTGAGATCGCTTGACCCCCCATGGTCGAGTCCGGGGAACTCGATCCGTGTGGCATGAGGCAGCATCCGCTCCAGTACATCGAGGGCGGCCTTCAGGTAGGCGGGGCTCTTGCTGCCGCCGAGCAACAGCACCTCGGTCTGGACGGCCTTGAAGCGTTCTTGCTGCCCACCCATTTCGGCGACGAGCGCGAAGTCATAGTGCAGCGACGGCGCGAGCTGCTTTCTGGTCGCCTCGGGCGCGCAGAAAGGCAGCCCACCTGGCGAGGTCTTCCAGTGCGCCGGATGTGATCTCGCTGGCGAGTGTGCGTGTCCAGGTGAGTTCCGCCTCGCGCATCGCCAGCACATACTCGTTCTCGATGACGAACAGCCGCGATAGCCCGCGCTGGTTCATCAGCCGCAAGA
>DASYGC010000547.1:0-1893 GCA_036000225.1 Ktedonobacterales bacterium
CGAAGATCACGCTATCCTGCGCGTCGTTGATGATGAACGCCAGATCCTTGGGGAACAGGCGCAGATTGAGCGTGTGCAGCACCGCGCCAATGCAGGGCGCGGCGAAGTACAGTTCCAGATGCGTGTCGGTGTTCCAGCCCAGCGTGCCCACGCGGTCACCGGGCTTGATGCCGAGCTTGGTGAGCGCGCCCGCTAACTGGTTGACGCGTTGGCCCCAGGCGGCGTAAGTGGTGCGGCGCGGGCCGTTCTCGGTGTTGGTGACCACCTCGCGGTCGCCGAACAGATGCGTCGCGCGGTCCAACGTGTGCTGCAGCGTCAGCGGCCAGTGCATCATCGTGCTCTGGAATCCGGTATCCGCGACCGGCGCCGGGGGAGCAGCGACCGGTGCGGCGGCGACCGGTGCCGGCGCGGCCACAGGGGCTGCAGTGGCCGATGCCATCACCGGTGTCGCAACCGCGGGAGCCGCGGTGGGCTCTGGCGCCGCGGGGGGCGGGCTCGCGGCCGCGCCGTTGGTGGTGCCGTTGGTCGCTGTCGCCGCGCCATTGCCAGGAGCGTCGCCACTCGTCGCCGATTTCGCCCGCCCCCATCGGAAGATGCCCATTGATCGCGCCTCCGTTCCCGGAACAGGCGTCGCGTCGCGGAGTGATCCGCCTATCGCGGCGCCACAGCTCAGCGGCGAGGATGCCGCATCTGATGGCAAAAAACCAGCCGTCCGCCACCGCCTGCACACTCTACACAGCCAGCGGCAGTCTGGATGGACGATACGCGCGCGGCACGCCGCGTGTCAAGGCGAGCGGCGCGGTGACCGGGAGGGAGTGTGCACGGCGGCTGACAGCACGAGCGATGCGCCGGTGTGTATCATACAGGTTGTGCGTGCCCCGTCAGGCAGAGAGGATGAGCCGGCCATGTCCATCGCAACGCGCAACCGTCCACCGATCGCGAGCGCCATGTCAGCGCCGCGCGGGCGCGCCCTGATCGCCGGCACGATGTGCTTCGCGGCGGCGCTCACCATCGCCTACTGGGTGCTCTGGTACGGCATCGATCGCAACATCCTGGCTTCCAGCCATGCCGCGGCGTATTATGCCTTCGAGCAGGCGTTCCCCGCCGCCGATGGCTAGCTGGTACTGACCCTGCTGGTTGGCGCGGCCGGGCTACTGCCGCGCCGCCCCTGGGGCCCGCTGGCGACCTTGCTGGCTGGTGGTGCGGGCATCTACCTGGGCTGCATGGACGTGCTCTTCGACCTCGAGCACGGCATCTATCTGGTCCCGCGTGGCGGCGACCCGACGGCGGTCGCGATCGAGGTGAGCATCAATGTGCTGACCTTCGCCCTGGGCGTCATCGTCGTCACCTATGTTTGGCGGCAGCGCGCCTGGTTGCTGGCTGCGCCGGCTGGATCGTGAGGGGCATGTGACCGATACCTCGGCGCTCGACCTGTCGCGCCGCTGCGAAGCGAGTATCATCGCCAGCGCGGCCAGCTCGCCACGCGTCGCAACTTTTGCCTGTGGCCCCTTTCTGGCGATTCTATCGCGGTCGTCCGCTATCATCCCGCTCAACGCGGCGGTGCCCGTGGCGCCGCTGGGCAGCGACGACCAGGTGGCCGCCGCACTGGTAGAACTGCGCCGCATCTTCGTGGAGCACCAGCGTGTGCCGAGTTTCGAGTTCCACGCCGACCTCTGGCCCACGCTACCGCGCGCCCTGGAGCGCGATGGTTATCACCTGCATGAGCGCATGCCACTGATGGTCTGCACGCCCGACAGCTTCCGCCCCTGCGCCGCGCCTGGCGTGAGCGTGCGGCTGCTCGATGCCGGTGCCACAGCGGAAGAGGTGGCCGCGTTCGAGGTGATCCGCGGCGAGGAGTTCGACTTTCCCGCGCCACCCGCCACCGCCGAGGAA
>DASYGC010000548.1:0-4542 GCA_036000225.1 Ktedonobacterales bacterium
GTGGACGCGATGACCGGCCAGGATGCGGTGCGCGTGGCCGACGAGTTCAACCAGTCGGTGGGACTGACGGGATTGATCCTGACCAAGATGGATGGCGACGCCCGCGGCGGCGCGGCCCTCTCGGTGCGCGAAGTCACCAGCGTGCCCATCAAGTTCATGGGTACCGGCGAGAAGTCCGACGCGCTGGAGCCGTTCTTCGCCGACCGGCTGGCCCAGCGCATCCTGGGCATGGGCGATGTGCTCTCGCTGATCGAGCGCGCGCGCGAGCAGATCGACGAGAAGCAGGCGCTGCAGATGCAGAAGAAGCTGGTGTCGGGCGGCTTCGATCTGGAGGACTTTCTGCAGCAGATGCGCACCATCCGCAAGATGGGGCCGCTCACCCAGCTGCTGGAGATGATCCCAGGGATGGGCAAGGCGATGAACACCGACGAGATGAAGGAGGCGCTGGAGGGCGACCAACTCAAGCAAGTGGAGGCGATCATCCTCTCGATGACGCCGCAGGAGCGCCACTATCCCGAGGTGATCAATGGCAGCCGCAAGAAGCGCATCGCGCGCGGCAGCGGCACCACGCCGCAAGACGTGAATCAGCTACTCTCCAGCTTCAAGCAGATGCAGCAGATGATGAAGCAGTTGGGTGGCGGGCAACGGGGTGGCAAGGGCAAAGGCAAGGGGCGCATGCGCGGGCTGCCCAATCTGGGCAACCTCGGCAATATGGGCAACCTGCCGGGGCTGGGCGGCGGAGGGAATACGCCGTTTGGGATGTGAAAACCTCATTCACACGAGATCGGGATGCAGCCGCGCCGGATCAAATAGATCGGCGTCGGGGTGGTGCTGGCCGCGCACCAGATCGGTGATCACCTGCGCCGAGGCGATGGCGTAGGCGTTGCCGTGGCCGGTGTACGCGCCGGCGACGAAGCAGCGTTGCGTGCCGGGGATGCGGCCCACCAGCGGCAGCGCATCGGCGGAGAACGCCATGGTGCCGGCCCAGCGCTGGCTGATGGGCGCGCGCGCCGCGCTGAGCTTGAGCGTCTCGCGCACGAAGCGTTCCAGCGCATCCTGGACTGGTGCAGCCGGCGTCTCGTCGGCGGTGGCCTCCGTCGCGAACGACGTGTTGCGCCAGCCGCCGACCACCAGCCGGCCATCGCTGAGCTGGCGCCAGTACTGGTAGCCCTGATCGGCGTAGCACGGCCAGGTGAAGAGTTCCTCGTCGAGTGGCGCCGTCGCCAGCATCTGGCCGCGGATGGGCGTGATCGCCTCGCCCAGCCAGTTGGCCCCCAGCTGCCCCAGCAGTTCGGGCAGGCGGGCATTGGTGGCCAGCACCACGCGCTGCGTGCGCACCGCGCCTTCCGCCGTGCGCACGACCACCTGGTCGGCATGTTCTTCCACCGTGGTGACCGGGCTGCCTTCGTAGAACGTCGCGCCGGCGGCCTGGGCCAGCCGTGCCAGCCCGCGCACGAAATGGGCCGGTTGCGCCTCGCCGTCGACGGCGTGGAACGACCCGCCCAGATAGGTGCCGCGCAGACGCTCGGGCAACTCGTCCACATCGATCTGCGACGCCTCCCAGCCGTCTTCGAGCAGCCGCCGCACGCTCTCCCAGATCTCCTCCAGTTCCGCCTCTGTGCGGGCGATACGCATGCTCCCCGACTGCTGGTAGCCACAATCCCAGCCGCGCCACTCCATCTCCTCGATCAACTGGCGCGCGAACTGGTGGTTGGAGCTGCTGAACGCCCAGATGCGCTGCGCGCGTGGGTGTCCGTAGCGCTCGATGGCGGCCGCGTAGGTCCCGGCGGTCCCAGCCAGCAGAAAGCCGCCGTTGCGCCCACTGGCGGAGGCCGCCACCTCGCGCGCCTCCAGGACGACGACGCGCGCCTTCTCACGAGCGAGCCAGAGGGCGGTGGCCGTGCCCGTGATGCCCGCGCCGATGACCACCACATCGGCGGTGCGCTCCTCGCGCAGCGGCGCGCCGCCCAGCGCGGGCGGCGCGTGGGACGCCCGCTCGACCTGCCAGAACGAGACGCTGCCCATGGTCACTCCGTGTCGCTCGTGCCATACATGATGGCGCGCTTGACCTCTTCGATAGCGTCGGTGACGTGAATGCCGCGCGGACAGGCTTCGGTGCAGTTGAAGATGGTGCGGCAACGCCACACGCCGGTGCGGTCGCTGAGAATTTCCAGCCGCTGGGCGCCGCCGCGGTCGCGGCTATCGAAGATGAAGCGGTGCGCGTTGACGATGGAGGCGGGGCCGACCCATTCGCGGTTGGCCCAGACGGACGGGCACGAGCCGGTGCAGGCGCCACACAGGATGCACTTGGTGGTGTCGTCGTAGCGCGCGCGCTGCTCCGCCGACTGCAGCCGCTCGGTAGCGGGCAGTGGCTCATCGTTGATGAGGAAGGGCTTGATCTTCTCGTACTTGTGGAAGAAGGGGTCCATATCCACCACCAGGTCACGAATGATCGGGAAGCCCAGCATCGGCTCGACGGTGATCTGCGTACCCAGGTCCTTCATCAGCACCTTACATGCCAGCCGGTTGCGCCCGTTGATGCGCATGGCGTCGGAGCCGCAGACCCCGTGCGCACAGGAGCGGCGGAAGGTCAGCGTGCCATCCTGCTCCCACTTGATCTTCTGCAGCGCGTCCAGCAGCCGGTCGGTCCCTTCCACCGCGACCGCGAACTCCTGCCAGTTCGGCTTGGCCGGCCCCTCGGGCTGGTAGCGCTTGATCTTGATCCGCACGGTGTACGTGGCGGCGGTGGTTTTGGGGGTACGGGCGGGTCGGGTGGCGGTGGCCATACTAATACTTCCGTTCTTTGGGCTGGAACTCCGTGATGACGACCGGCTTGTACTTCAGCTCGACCTCGCCCGGCGTGTCGGTGTGATACGCCAGTGTGTGCTTGAGGAAATTGGCGTCGTCGCGGGTCTGAAAGTCTTCGCGGTAGTGCGCGCCGCGACTCTCTTTGCGCGCCAGCGCGCCGGCGACCGTGGCCTCGGAGCAATCGAGCAGGTTGCCCAGTTCCAGCACCTCCATCAGTTCGGTGTTGAAGGTGCGCGTATGGTCCATCAGGTGGACCTCCTGGAAGCGCCGCTTCAACTCGGCGATCTTGTCGAGCATGATCTTCAGTCCGGCCTCAGTGCGCACCACGCCGGCCCGGTCCATCATTTCGTCGCGCATCTCCTGGCGGATGGCCTCCTGCGTCTCGCCGCCCTTGCTGTTGAGCAGGCGCTCCACCAGTTCGGTGGCGTACTCTTCGGGATTGGGCGGCAGAGGAGCCAGCTCGGCCTCGGGCAGCCATTTGGCCGCGATGTGCTTGCCCACGCGCCGGCCATAGACGATCAGATCCACCAACGAATTGGTGCCCAGCCGGTTGGCGCCGTGCACCGAGAGGCAGGCCACCTCGCCAGCGGCGTACATGCCAGGCAGGGCGGTATTCTTTTCGTCGAGCACCACCCGCCCGTCAATATCCGTTGGCACGCCGCCCATCGCATAGTGCGCCGTCGGCTGAATGGGAATCGGGTCCGTATATGGCTCGACCTGCAGATAGGTGCGCGCGAAATCGGTGATGTCGGGCAATTTCTCGTCGATCTTCTGCTTGCCCAGGTGCACCACCGACAGATACACATAATCCTTGCCGTCAATGCCGCGCCCCTCGCGCACCTCCTGGTAGATGAAGCGCGAGACCATGTCGCGCGGGGCCAGTTCTTCCATAGTGGGCGCGTAGCGCATGCAGAAGCGCTCACCCTCACTGTTGAGCAGATAGGCGCCCTCGCCACGGGCCGCCTCGCTGAGCAGGATGCCGACCTTGTAGAGACCGGTGGGATGAAACTGATACATCTCCATGTCTTCGAGCGGGATGCCCCGGCGATAGGCGACCGCCATCCCGTCGCCGGTGCAGGCCAGGGCGTTGCTGGTGATGCGCCAGGCGCGGCCATAGCCACCGGTGGCGAAGACAATGGTCTTCGCATGGAAGGTATGGATCGTGCCATCGCGCAGGCAGAGGGCAACGACGCCGCAAGCCTGGCCGTTGTTGATGAGCAGATCGAGCATCAGGTACTCATTGAAGAAGCGCACCTGGTTCTTGATGGACTGCTGATACATCGTCTGCAGGATCATGTGGCCGGTGCGGTCGGCGGCATAACAACTGCGCCGCACCGGTCCTTCGCCAAAATTGCGCGTGTGACCGCCGAAGCGCCGCTGGTCGATCTTGCCTTCGGGGGTGCGATTGAACGGCAGGCCCCAGTGCTCTAGGTCGTAGACCGCGTCGATGGCATCACGCGTGAGCACTTCGGCGGCGTCCTGGTCAACGAGGTAATCGCCGCCCTTGACGGTGTCGAACATGTGCCACTTCCAATGATCCTCTTCGAGGTTGCCCAGCGCGGCGGCGACGCCACCCTGAGCGGCGCCGGTGTGCGAGCGCGTAGGGTAGAGCTTGCTGATGACCGCCACGCTCGTGTTGCCGGCAAGCTGCATCGCGGCCATCAGGCCGGCGCCGCCGGCGCCGACAATCACCACATCGAACTTATGGTAGGCCATGGTCAAACTCCTGTATCA
>DASYGC010000549.1:0-3584 GCA_036000225.1 Ktedonobacterales bacterium
TAGCGACTGCCTTCCTGCGCCCTATGCGTCGGGTCGTCGGTGCCGTCCAGATCGAGCAGGACGTGGGTAGGGGTGCCGTCGCGCTCCCGCTCCTGCAGATAGACTTGCCCCAGCGCGTAGGCCAGACGATAACAGGCGCGCCGATCCACCGCGTTCTCCAGGCGTGAGAGGGTGGGCTGGCTGGCCAGGTCGGCGTCCTGCTCAGGATGGCGCCCACAGACCAGTTTGAGCAGGGGATCGGTGCGTAAGGTATCCGCGTCATCTTGGTCTTCGTAGCCACAGGCCTTCTGCAGCAGGCGCTGGCGCACCAGCAGTGCCAGCGGGTGGGCACCGGGCCGCGGCGCCAGTCGCGTACTTGGGCCGCGAAACCCGCCGACAGACCCAGTTGGTCGTCCGCCTGCCCCAGCCAAACCAGGCCGCCGTCCGAGGTGAGTTGGCCCGCATCGAAAGCAACCGACAGCGAGGAGCGGAATGTGCGAGAATGGGCCATAGAGCTGCCTCCTGAGTAGGGTGAGTCACCTAAGCAACTCGACCATACCCAAGTGACGCGGCTTTTTCAAGGCACTCCGTGAATAATCCAGGCTAGACGCACCTGGGCACAGTGGGGTGTCCTCGGCAGCCCACGCACACTATACGGGTGGCCTCTGCGCGCCCACTGCGAGCACCTCGGCATCGCGCCCGACGTGTAGCCACGCGGCGGCCGACCCGTTGCGGATGGCGATGGCCAGGTGCCCTGAACTGTCGAGCAGCGCGAAGGGCGTGTCAGGCGGGCCAGCGGCGAAAGTGGCCGCCTGCGCGTGAATCTCGGTCCCGCCGACGCGCAGGCGCAGTTGTGGCTGGCGCAATAATGCCGGCGCGACCGAAGGGCCAAAGTCAGTGATCAACGTGCCGAAGTGGTCTACATGGAGGACGTGCCCCAGCCACCCATCGGCATGCGGCTCAGGCTGGGGCAGTGCGCGGGTGATGAGCGTCTCCGGCGCGAGTGGGGTGCCCAGGTGAGTGAGATCAAGCCCGGCTGCCAGGTGCCCCGCGGCCGGTGCGAAGAGATCTCGGCGATGGAAAGGGGCGCTGGGATTGGGTCGCGCGAATCGCGGGTTGTCCAGCAGCACGGCGGCGGTGGCCGGCGTAGCCGCGAGGACATACCCCAGCAGCCCATTGTCCGGTCCCACGAAGTAGCGACCAGACACCGCGGCGGCGACCGCGCGTCGCTCGGTGCCCACCCCCGGATCGACGACGCCCAGGCAAATGCTGTCCGGCGGCAAGTCCTGCCAGACCGTATGCAGCACCCAGGCGCCCGCGCGCACATCCTGCGGTGGAATGGCATGTGTCAAGTCCACCAGCGGCAAGTCCGGAGTAATGCCCAGGATGACCGCCTTCATGACGCCGACATAGCCATCGGCTGTGCCGAAGTCGGTGAGCAGCGCCACCAATGGAGCGCGCGCTTTGCCCGTCACCATGGCCTACTCCGTCGCCGCCAGCAGCTTGCAGTCAAAACGGACCACGCCTTCGCGCCGGTCCGTGACCACGCGGGTGACCTCCAGCCGAACGTGGCCGCCGACGCCGACGGGTAGATCCTCCAGGCCGACGACCCGCGCCTGCGCGTGGCGCTCAGGATCGTCGAGACGGGCAATGGTGCAGCGCACATACGGCTGCTCGGTACCCTCGAATGAGGCGCGCAGGCCCGTCTCTTTGCTGACAACCGTGCCTTCAATGATCTGTGCCATGGGGCGACCTCCGCCTTCCACTTAGGTCCGCGTTCTCCTCGCGTTCTCCTCGCGTTCTCCTCGCGTTCTCCTTCAGCATAGGCAGATTTCCGCGAGAGTGTCAAACGCCTGGCATCCATGCGATAACACATAACGGCTGATGGGCCAGTGGGCACGGCTGCGCGCGCGGGGAGAGCATCAGTCAACGCGCGGCGGCGGGTGGGTGCTATACTCCGCTGAGCCGATGGATGCGCCAGCGGAATGGGGAGCACGCCATGGACGATGAAAAGCAGCAGGCCTCGCTATTCGGGGATCAGTGGAACGCGGCGGACACCGCCGCGCCCGCGGGACGCAGCCATGGCGCGGCGCGCGCGAGCCTTCCCATGGGCAGCGCCGCCAACTTGACGCTTGCCGGGGAGCCGAGCCAGCCACTCGCCGCGCGCATGCGTCCACGCACGCTGGATGAGATTGTCGGTCAGGATCACCTGCTCGGCGCCGGACGCGCGTTGCGACGGAGCGTCGAAGGCGATCAGGTGGCGTCGATGATCTTGTGGGGTCCACCGGGCAGCGGCAAGACCACCCTGGCCGCTGTCATCGCCCAGACCACGCAAGCGCGCTTTGTGGCCCTGAGCGCCGTGACGGCGGGAGTCGCCGACCTGCGACGGGTCGTGGACGACGCCGCGAAGCTGCTGCGCGCCACCGGCCGGCGCACGATCTTGTTCATCGACGAGATCCACCGCTTCAACAAAGCGCAGCAGGACGCCATCCTGCCGCATGTGGAGCACGGCACCGTCACCCTGATTGGCGCGACGACCGAGAACCCTTCGTTCGAGGTCAATGCCGCGCTGCTCTCGCGCAGCCGGGTCATGACCCTGAAAGCCTTGACCGACGAGCAGGTGCTGGCGGTGCTCCACCGCGCGCTGACCGATACCGAGCGCGGCCTCGGCGGCCAGGGGATCACGGTCACCGAAGAGGCGTTCGCCTACCTGGCGGCATTCGCCAATGGCGACGCGCGTTCCGCCCTCAACGCGCTGGAGCTGACCGCGGCAGTGGCACCCACCGCCGCCGATGGTGGGCGGACCATCACGCTGGCGACCGTCGAAGACGCCGTGCAGCGGCGCGCGCTGCTCTACGACAAAGGCGGCGAGGAACACTACAACATCATCTCGGCGCTCCACAAATCGCTGCGCGGGTCCGATCCCGACGCCGCGCTCTACTGGCTGGGCCGCATGCTGGAATCGGGCGAGGATCCACTCTATGTGGTGCGCCGGCTGATCCGTTTCGCCAGCGAGGATGTGGGCATGGCCGATCCCCAGGCGCTGGTGGTGTGTGTCGCGGCACAGCAGGCCGTCCACTTCATCGGGATGCCCGAGGGTGCGCTGGCGCTGGCGCAAGCGGTGGTGCACCTGGCGACCGCGCCCAAGAGCAATGCGCTCTATACCGCGTATGCCGCTGTGCGGGAGGATGTGCAGGCGACTCGCAATGATCCCGTGCCACTGACCCTGCGCAACGCGCCGACCCGCTTGATGCACGACCTCGCGTACGGCCAGGGGTATGTCTATGCGCATGATGTCTACGGTGGCGCGCCCGACCCCGCCGACCCGACCCGCCCGCCACCCGAACGGCCCCAGGACTATCTCCCCGAGGCGTTGCGCGCCCGCGCGTACTACCAACCCGGCGCACAGGGCGCGGAGGCGTCGATCCGCGCCTGGCTGGAGCGGCGCCGCGGATCGCGGAGTGGAGAATAGGCATCGAGCGGGAAGGCGAGCGCGTCAATGGCTGGCGCGCGCGGGCGTGTTTGCCGTACGATACCTCCGGGTAATAGTAGCGAAAGGATCATGACGAATGGCGGATACCATCACCGTGGCAGCCACTCCACGC
>DASYGC010000550.1:0-3000 GCA_036000225.1 Ktedonobacterales bacterium
GATGGCGACGGCGCGCACGCGCGGCACCAGTTCGGCGTACTGCTCCAGGGTCAGCGATTGGGCGCCGTCCTTGAGGGCGGCATCGGGATGGGGATGGATCTCGATGATGAGGCCATCGGCGCCGGCCGCCACCGCCGCCAGGGCGATAGGCGCCACCAACGAGCGCTTACCCGTGCCCTGGCTGGGGTCCACGATCACCGGCAGATGCGAAAGCTGCTTGACGAGTGGAACGGCGTTGATGTCCACCGTGTTGCGGGTCAGGCGCTCGAAGCTGCGAATGCCGCGCTCGCAGAGCATGACGTTTGGATTGCCCTGGGCGAGGATGTACTCCGCGGCGAGCAGCCACTCCTCGATGGTCGCGGCCAGGCCGCGCTTGAGCAGCACCGGCGTGCGGCCACGACCGACCTCATCGAGCAGGTAGTAGTTCTGCATATTGCGCGCGCCGATCTGCAGCACATCGGCATACGCGCAAACTAGCGGCACATCGGCGGGCGTCATTACCTCCGTGACCACGGCCAGCCCCGTTTCGGCGCGCGCGCGAGCCAGCAATTCCAGCCCGGCCACGCCCAGCCCACGGAAGCCATAGGGTGAGGTGGAAGGCTTGTACGCGCCACCGCGCAGCAGCGTGGCGCCGCCCGCGCGCGCCGCGTGCGCGGCGGCGAGCAACTGCTCCTCGCTCTCCACGGTGCAGGGACCGGCCATCATCACGATGGTATCGCCGCCCACGATGACCTCGCCACCTGGCGCCGCGATGCGCACGAGCGTTGGCTCGGGATGGAATTCGCGGCTGGCCAGCTTGTAAGGTTTGGTGACGGGCAGGACGGTCTCGACGCCGGCCAGCCCTTCCAGGAAGTCGCCCAATTCGGGATTCACACCGGGCAGTGCGCCCGGCACGCCCGAGGCGCCCGCGGGTCCCAGCACACCAACGATGGTGCGCTCGACGCCGCGCGAGGGGTGGGGGGTGAGGCCGCGATCGGCGAGGACGCTCAACACATGGTCAATCTCGGAGGCGGTGGCCTCGCGGCGCATGACGACAATCATCGGGTGGCTCCTTGTGGTGGCGTGAGGGCGAGAATAGGTGCGGGTAGAGGAGAGTCGGCGCGTGTGGGACGCAGGATGACGGCCTCACGCAGATAGACGTGGCGGATCTGCTCCAGGCCGCGTTCGGTGTTGACATGCAACAGGACGCGAATGCAGCGGGGCAGGCTGTCGGGCACGGAAATCTCGCGGGCGCAGAGCAGGGCGACATCGTGCCAGCCTAGCTGGCGCGCGGCCAGGGCAGGGTGCGTGGCGTCGAGGTCGTCGGTGACGGTAAAAAAGGCGCTGGCAATATCGTCGAGTGCGACCTCGTTCCGCTCGACCAGGCGGGCCAGCAGTTCGCGGGTGGCTTCGAGGATGGCGTCATCGGTGTTCGCGGTGGCGGTGGTAGCGCCACGGATGCCACGGCAGCGCAGCATGGGATGTGCTCCTTCTATCGCGTGGGTGAGCGGACAAACAAAAAAGCAGAGGCATCTGCCTCTGCTCGCCCTTCGTCAGGTCTGGTGGTTGCGGCCGGATTACTTCATACGCGCGCAAGCAATCACCCCACCTCGCCGAAGGGCGAGGCGGTAATAATAGCTGCTGAAGTGGCGCGCATGCGCTGCGTTGCTCATGGCAGGGAGTATACCGGAGGAAACGCAGGGACGTCAAGGGGAATGCCAGGCGTGCGGGAAAATACGATCTCACGACGAACGAGCACCGCCGTGGCGGCTAACTGGCGGCATATACGGTAATGGACCTCAGCATATGCGTGGCATACGCGAGCGCAACGCGGATCTGTTCCACCGTCAGATGGTAGTCAGCCATGACCTCCTCGAAACTGGAACCGCCCGCAAGCTCACCGAGGACCACTTCGACCGGCACGCGCGTCTCCGCAACTACTGGACGACCGTGCACGACCTGTGGGTCTACTGTAACCCCTGGAAATACCTCTTTGGCCATTGCTATCGTCCTCCATATCGGTCACTACCGCTCCTTATGAGCGCGGATTGATGAATTTCCATACATTCTAACTCATTTCGCTGGCGAAGGACGAACCGATGCACGCGCCTTAGCACCAGCCAGGCGGCACTCGAGTGCTTGGCCGGCGTGTAGCGGACCATATAGAATCAGTCTGTTGGATATGCATACCATCGTGTGAGCACGGCTGAGGGCTACCGCCGCTATGATCGACACGAACCCGGCCAGTGAGCGGCACGAGCGTCCGGTGCCGCGCTGGCGCGCGAGTCTGCTGGGGCGCATCGGCATCGTCACGCTCGTGGGCGCGGCGCTGGCGCTGACGCTCTTCCCGTTCGACTGGCTGGCGAATGTCTGGCCGGCCTATGGCGCGGTGTTTGACCGGGTATTCAACAGCGCCGCCAGCCACCACATCGGTCACACGGTGCTGTTCGGCATCGTGGGCCTGGCGATCCTGTTCATCGTGCCGGCGCTGGCGCGCCATCCGTGGCGCTACGCCGCGCTCGTCGTGGCGGGCGCGCTGGCGCAGGAGGCCATCCAGGCGCTGGCCAAGCGCGACTGGCCCAACTCGGGCGACGCCCGCGACATCGGCTTCGATCTGCTGGGGCTGGCGCTGGCGTTCGCGCTGGTATGGGCGTTGCAACGGGCGGTATACTGGAAACAGGGAGCAGCGACGAGGTCGCTCAGCGCCGAGCGAGATGAGGAAGGCAGCGACGATGCTGAAGGAAGCCATGCTGACCCTGGCGCAGCAGCGAAGCATCAAGTCATTCGTGACCAATAATCCCGCCGGGCGGCGGGTCGCGCGGCGCTTCGTCGCCGGCGAGCAGCTCGACGAAGCGATGGCCGTCACACGCCAGCTCAACGCCCGGGGCATCAGCGTCTCGCTCGATCATCTGGGCGAGAACGTCAACGCTGAGGCCGAGGCCAGCGCCACCGCCGCCGATTACATCGCCACGCTCGACCGCATCCAGGCCGAGCGCGCCGAGGCCAACATCTCGATCAAGC
>DASYGC010000551.1:0-1995 GCA_036000225.1 Ktedonobacterales bacterium
CTTCGGCGCGCGCGAGATGCGCCAGGCCACAGCCGAGGCCGGCGAGCGCGAAGCGCCACGGGCGGATGCGCGCGCCGTCCGCGCTCGCGCCGTCTGAGCCAGCACCTGCCCGGCTTTCGGAGCTGCTGCCGAGGGTCCCAGATGGCGCAGCAGCGGATATCGCGCTGCCAGCCCGCACACTCTGGCCCATGAGCAACAGCGCGCCACCGGCGGCCCAGCCATAGAGGCCGAAATTATCAGGCAGGGGATAGTACAACGGATAGTAGAAGCCCGATGCCAGCGTCAGCAGTCCGGCACCCACGGCCACACGCCGGCTGCCGCCAAGCTGGCGTCCCAGCGCGTAGGCCAGCGCGGGGAACGCCCCCGTCAACAGCACGTTGGGCAGTTCGGCCACCCACCAATGGACGCCGAAGACCCAGAAAAACGGCACGAGCAAGAGTGAGGCGCCCGGCATCCAGTACAGGTTACTGGGATGCACCACCTGCCGCGCCGGCGCGAGATAGGTGAAGATGAATTCCTCGGTCAGCCCGCGCCCCTGTGCCACATCGCGCGCCACGCCGTAGTAGTACGCGGCGTCGGCATAGCCAGGATGGTGGATCAGCGCGGCGGTCAACGCGCGCGCGAGGATGCCCAGCCCCACCAACAGCAGCACATCGCGCCAGCCAGTGGTGAGCCGCTGGTACGCGCCAGCCAGCCAGCGCACCGCCGGGGCCGCGCTCGAATGTGCCGTGGTCCGCCGGGCCGTCGTCATGGCTCTCCCGCTCTTGCCGGCACTGCTCACCGATGCGCTCGCCGCTGCGCGGGGTAGGGATCGGCTACCACGCCGGGCATTCGCTCCTGGTCGCCAGCGTCGGGTCTATCGTAGCATGGCGCGGCAAGTCGCCTGGCGGCGCTGCCCCGAAAATAAGGAGACCCCCCAGGCATTCGCCTGGGGGGTACACACTTCACATCTTCTGCTGGAGCATTACCAGCGAACTGCCAGTGGATCCAACTAGCGGGTCGCTGACTCCAGAGAAGAGGATGTGAAGTGGCAAGGTTGTTCACTCACTACACACCACCTCCTTTCGTCGAGTGGAATCATACCATAGTGCCGCGCAAAGGTCAAGGCGGCTGAGCCACTTCAAGGAGATCGCGTCAGATTGACGCGAGCGTCCGCTATCGTGCACAGTATGCCTGAGCGGCATTCGCGCGAGCGATTGCCTCCAGCAGTTACAGCGCGCCGGCCCGCGCCGCCAAGAGACTCGAGATAGAGAAGAGGTGCTGGTGAACCGTGGAACCCCGAGTCCGCAAGGCGTTGGGTGGCTGAGCGCGCTGGCAACCCTCGTCCCACGCGTGCGCGTGATGCTGGGGCTGGCGATCGTGGCGGCCGCCCTGGCGGGCATTCTGACGGCCGCGCAGGCCAACGCGGTGACCATTTTCGTGGTGTCGGGCCTGGCGCTGGCGCTGCTGGCCGCGCTGGTGGGCGACGCCACGGAACAGATCGGCACGCGCATGGGGCCGGGAGCAACGGGCGTGCTGCAATCGGCGCTCGGCAATCTGCCGGAGCTCTTTGTCGGCATCTTCGCGCTACGCGCGGGTCTGGTGGCGGTCGTACAGGCGGCGCTGATCGGCTCGATTCTGGGCAACAGCCTGCTGGTGCTGGGGCTGGCCTTTGTGACCGGCGGACTGCGCCACGGTACACAGCGTTTCGCCTCGGAGGCGCCGCGCATGATGGCCACCCTCACCCTGCTGGCGGTTGGCGCGCTGGCAGTACCGACGCTGGCCCAGCGGCTGCAAACTCCCGCCAGCAGCCATGTGGAGACGCTGAGCGTGGCGTGCGCGGTGGTGCTGCTGGTGGTGTTCGTGGCGAGCATCCCGGTGGCGCTGCGCGGCGGTCCCACGGCGGTCCCCCAGGAGTCCGCGGCGGAACACGCACCGGTGTGGCCACTCTGGCTGGCGATCGCCGTGCTGGTGGTGGCGGGCTTTGGCTCGGCATTCGTCTCGGATTGGTTTGTG
>DASYGC010000552.1:0-19265 GCA_036000225.1 Ktedonobacterales bacterium
GACCGCCAGCATGAGCACACCAATGGCAATCTGAGTAGCGAGTGGAATTGTGAACACCGCGAGTCCATCCGGTTGGCTCAGGGTGCTGGCCAGCATATGGCCATGAGGCGTCAGTAGAATCGTCGTGATGGTGAAAACGGCCGATGCGCCGGTTGCTAGCGCCACGGTGCGTGTGCCGCCGAACACCCCCGCGATACAGATTGGCAACACCAAGAGCGCGAATGCCGGGATCGCGGAGAGATCAATGAATCCCTGTAATGGTCCATCGGACAGTATCAAATAGACAATAACACTGGCTACGCCAGCGAACAGGGCCACGGAGGCGATGTTGACCCAACGCCGGCGCAGTGCCCAGACTCCCACGGCGAAAGGGACAACGCCCATCATTACCTGGAGCGTGCTCGTGTAACTTTGCGAGGTGATATCCGCATACAGCGCGAACGGTACCGCCAGCAGCGCCACGACCAACAGCCCAGGCACGATTACCCGCAATAATTGGATCCGACGTTGTTTGTCAAAGTCGTCGAGCAACGCTCGTTCGGTTGCTGAGAGGGACGGATCGGGAACTGAACTCACCTCTGGCAGACGCGATGAAACATCGTTCACGACTTGGCCTCCCGCTCAGGGCTGGAGTCGGGCAGTGTCACGTCCTGCTGGGCGAGCTCACGCAGGCGTGCCTGGCGATGAAGCGGCGCGATTTCTACCGCCTTCTGAATGGCAGCAACCAGATCCCGGGGCGCCACCGGCTTATCAAGATACAGATCGGCACCGCTCAAGTAGCCCGCCAGGTGATCGCGGTCCTGCACCATGGCCGAGAGGATGATCAAGGGCAGGTGCGCCGTCGCTGGATCGCCGCGCAGCGCATGGAGCACCTGGTAGCCATCCAAGCCCGGCATACGCACATCAATCACGACAACGTCGGGATGATCGGTGAAGCAGCGTTCCAGCCCAGTTGCGCCGTCGAATGCGGAGATTACCTCGAATGCGCCAAAGATCTCCAGCGACGTCACGATGACTTCGTTGAGCTGGGGATCGTCGTCGATCACGAGCACTCGATAACACAATTGTCCTGGCATCGCGTCTCCCTCCTGCTCCGCTCGAAGACCATTCTCGCGCGGGTTGCGCGCGCTTGTAACCGGGCGACGCTGTGATACACTCCTAGGCCGCGCCGGGCATGCCGCCAGGATGTCCGCCGACGCGGACCGAGAAACCCATGTCGCACTTCACCGCGTGGGGCCATGATTGGGATGCTCGCACAATAGCAGGCTCGCGGGCGCCCGTCAAGCTCTTGGGTCACTTGCCTCCGCCAGGCCAAGCCAGGTATGCGGTGTGCAGAATGCATGTGAGCGACCCAGGTTGGCGCCATGATCACGGAACCGCTTCGCGAAGGGTGTCCGCCAGCCAATCGAGTAGTTCTGGCAGCACCCGCGTGCGCAGTTCCCGGCTACAGGTATGATCGCCATCTGGCACCACGGTCAGATGTTTGTCGGTACTGCCCAACGCCGCAAAGAGCGCACGCGCGCCCGCCACGGGAAGGATCGAGTCGCGCGCGCCATGAAAGGCCCGCACGGGACAGCGCACGGATTGGGCCAGGGCAGTCAGGTCCAATGCGCGCTGGGCCAGCGCACGCGCATCTGCCCACGTGGCTACTCCCGCGACGTCGAGCGCCCGCGCTTTGAGTTGTGACGGTGTCTGCTCCAGGGTCGTGGCGTCCACTCGCAGACCAGTTGCCACCATGGCGCAGGCTTTGAAACGATGGTCAAGCGCACAGAGTGCCGGCGCCACCATGCCTCCCAGGCTAAAGCCAAAAACGCCGACGTGGTGCACCTCTGGCTCGTGCTGAAGCGCCAGAAACTCCCAGATACCCGCGGCTATCGGCTGTAGCTCGCTGATTTCGCGCATGCGACGGCCGAGGAGCAGGCATTCACCCGTGCCGGGTTGGTCGATGTTGAGCACGGCCAGTCCACGAGCCAACATCGCTTGCTCCACAGTGAAGAACATGTCCTTACTCGTGTTCGTGCCCTGGACAAGAACAACCCCACCGCCGGTGGCAGCGCTCGATGGGGGCGCTCGGAAATAGGCGGGACAGCCAGCAATGCGCACTCGCCTGGTGGGGATAGGATCGAGGCCACGCGTACGATCGGCAGCCGCTACCAGACACGCGAAGTTCGCTGCCTTGACGTCAGGCGAGGCCAGCCGGTCCGCAATCGCGTAAATGAGCGTTGCCTGACGCAACAACTCGAAGCCGGTGATGTGATGGCCAACAGCCAGTGCTCGCTCGCCACGTTCCACCAGTTGCGCAGCCAATGCGCTCGCCGCTGGACCAAGCTCATCTAGCCGATGGACGCCCGTGACCAGATCGGCCAGCACGAAGCGGTCGGCGCCGAACGCTTCCAGTGTGCGCAGCGCGAGGTCAAGATAGTGTCTCCCGACACCGGTGGTCAATGCCAGGTCGGTGAGCACGCGTTGCGCGGCGGAGGGGAGGTAGGCGAGGAGGCGCCGTCCGAGCATCATCGCCGTTCACGTGTTTGGGCTGCCGTCCGCGGGCGATCCCATCCGCCCGAGCGGACGGGCCGCATCCAGCGCGTCCAGCACGCGCGCCACGTCCCCGGCCACCTCCGCCAGCAGATGAGGCAACCAGTCCTCAGGGTGTGGCTCGTCGCGATCGCCGAACCCAGTACGAAAGCCACGGCTCAGTGTGGTGTGACCGGTGCGCCGCTCGCCGCTCGCATGGAAACCACCGGGGCCGTCCGGATCCCACAAGGGCAATTCCACCCGCTGTTGCAAGGTCAGGGCCTCGGCCTGCAACCCATTCTCTCCCGAGATCAGCGCCACATTAGGCTGCGTTTCCACGGCGCGGCTGCTGTGCTCGGCGGCGTTCATTTTGAGTGACCGCATAGCCGTCTGCAACTGCTTCAGTGTCCCTTCAGTCAGTGGCAGGTTCTGCAATGTGAGGCTATAGGAGAGATCAAGCGTGAGGGGCGGCACTTCATCGGTATGCAAGTGTGGGCAGGCCTCGTCCGGCTCGTGGAAGAATTCGCAGACCCCTTCCGCTCCATCAATGGAGAGCACCGTATCCAGTGGTCCCCAGGCACACGAGACCGTGCAGGCCGCATGGTTCTCGGCGTCTTCACACGGACCGGCGTGCAAGGTACAGGCAAACTCGCGTTCCAGTGTCTGGGTATTCAGCCAGAATTCTGGGTGCACGGACAGGCCAGCTTCTTCCGCCGCGGTCAAAAAGGTCTCCGTGATATCTTCGTATGTCACCATGTCCGCTTGCTCCTCATCCGGTCGCCTGGCGTGACGGCGCATGTGCGGTAGCCGTGCCTCCACGACATCATATCTGTATCCAGGACGCGTGTCAATCCAAGCGGGAAGACGGTGTTATTCGCTTAGTCACTCAGACTCGCAGGGTTCACGACAATGCACATGTGCTACTCTCCGCAGTAGCCTGGTGGGCCGCCAGGTGACCGCACTAAGGTGGTGATCCACACCGGCGAGGGCCCGCACGTGGGGGATTGGGGGACGGATTTGCCAATCGACGACAACTTCGACGCCGCCACAGTGGATCCACACTGGACCCGTACCTGCCTGGGTGGAGGGTCATTGGTCTGTGGTGATTCGGTCTTGCGCCTGGCCCTGCCCGGTGGCGAATCCGGCCAATACGCCAACGCGCAAATTGACGACTATGACCACCGGCCTCGCGCGCGTTTTCCCTGGCGCCCTCCGCTACGACTGGACGTCCGCGCGCGGACGTCGCACCCGCGGAACATGTCGCCGGCGCCGGCGATCGCCAGTGGTGCCGCGGGTGGTGCTTTGCTGGGCACAGCGGGCTTTGGCTTTTGGAACTATCCGTTCTCACCTACGGGATCAGTGCTGACATTACCAGACGCCGTCTGGTTTTTCTATGCCTCCCCACCCTCAAACATGGCACTGGTGCCTGGTGTCGCTGGCTGGGGTTGGAAGGCACAGGTCATTCACGCACACCGGTGGGGCGCGGTGGCGGCGGCAGTGCCTACCGCGGTGGCGGCGAGTTGGGCGCTGCTGGGCGGCCGCGAGACGGCAGCGGCACGCTGGGTACAGCGGCTGGCGGGAGCAGCCGAGACCCAATTGACCGCCGACCTGACACACTGGCACAACTACCGGCTAGAATGGCAGTCCAATGCAGCACGATTCTGGGTAGACGAGATGCTGGTGCTGGAGGCGCCCGCACCGGTGGGTCCCCTTGGCTTCGTCGCCTGGCTGGACAATCAATACGCGGTCGCGACGCCGCGCGGCAGGTTCCGCTTCGGTACGCTGGCCACCGGCGCCCAGTGGCTCGACCTCGACCACGTGCGCATCACGCCGCTTTAGACACCGGGCATGACGCTGTGGCAGGACTACCTCTCGCGACGAGGGTGGCACGCTGAAGACGGTTTGGGTCATTCAGTTGAACGAGCCGGTGGTGTAGTCGAATCGTCCAGCGACACCGCGGCTGCCGGTGAAGCTCACGGTGGTGCCAGCGATCGCGGACAGGGTTATCGCGCCTTGAGACATTGGCACGTTGTAGTAGGCAACCTGCGTGCCAGTGGCTGTTACGGCGCAGGGGTCCATATCCAGACGCACGACAATGAGTAGTCCCTGTTGCGGGTTAGTGCTGGAAGCTCCGGCAAATACGATATACTCGAAGGGATAGCTGGCGCTAGGTGCGATGACCGCTTCGTTGAGGATGTGCGCGTGAAATCCGCCGTTGTCGCCGGTAAAGAGACCCGGGTGGATTGTCCCACGAGGACATGCGGATACATTCGTGGTAGAACGCGGTGATTTCGGCGCATGTGGGCTACTTGCCGCGGCATGTACCTGTCCGCTGATCTGGCTCAGTTTATCGCTGGTGGGCGAAGGAGCCGCCATACCGCCATTCGCCGCCACTACGGCCATCGTCACGAGCACACTGGCGATGAGAACACCGGTCAGCGCGACCAGTCCCAGCACCCAGCGGCGCGACTGGTTGCGGCGCGGATGGCCCCGCGTATGCGGCATTCGCGACATGGTAGCGCTCCTTTTACCTGACACCGGTTACCCTACACCCTCGGCCGTGGTGAATGACAGGCTGCTTAGTAGCGCGATTGGGTGACGCCCTGACAGGGATCGTTGCTGGCATGCGCGTGGCCCTGGTAGTAAATATTAGTTGAATAACTGTTCGGATTGAGATTCCCCGCGCCTACATCGCCGGTCAAATTGTCGTAGCCCAGACCTGGTCCCTGCTCGCATTGCGCCGGAGCGACATCACTGGGTTGGTAGCACGTGGTGAGGTCGAGCGCATCGGCTTGCGGACATTCCGACATATTGCCGAAAAAATGCATCGCACCCGCGTAGGCGGTGACACCTGGTTGCGCGATATAGATGCTCTGCCAGCGGGCGGTCTGGCCGCGCCAGTAGGTCTCGGGAAGTGGAACATCCCAGCCGAGCCCCCAGGCGGCGTCATACATGTTCTGCTGGGTCCACATTGGCCCGCTCTGGCCTTCTTGTTCCTGAATAGTTTGCGAGCCCCAGGCGGCATCGCCGTAATCGAGCAGCACGAGATGGTTGGAGGTAATTTGCTGCCGCTCCTGGGCCGCGAACCCCATCAAGAAGTCGCGTGTCTGGGGTCCGGTACAATCGCTGGGATTACACGCCCACTGATCCCAACCGCCCTCAATGTCGTCTGCTGCCCAGATGGTCACTTGCCAGTCGTACCCCTGGGTCGCGACATAGTGCCGCACTGATTGTGCCAGGGCGTTAAACTGTTCGCCGGCAATCAACACACTGCAGGCGGCATCGGAATCGTAGCACTGATAATCGTTGCCGGTCCCGATGGCCAGGTGTAGGCGCGGGCAATTGCTGACGCGGCCATACCATTCGCGCACATACTGTTCGGTGAGCGTGGCCACCTGCGTATACGGCATGAATCCACCAACAAATATGCTGAACAGGCCGTACTGGCCTGATTTTTCCGCTGGTCGCCCAAAGTTCAAGATCGTGAGATAGTCGGATGTAGCGGGGCTGTGGCTGCAGGCGGTGTCGGCCCATTCCGCGTCCACATCGGCCAGCGCGGCCATGGCACCGTCGCTGATGTTCGTGATGTACCAGGAGTGCCCATACGACCAGGCCGCATTGGCACATGCGGGAGCCGTGGCATGCGCTGATCCCGCCGCTAACGTGACCCCGGTCGGGCAGGCAAACGCGCGCCTGGGCGTCGCAATGGCCGGAAACATGACCAGTATGGCGGCTACTGCCAAGGCGACCGTCACGATTCGACCGACCGTGGACACACGACGATATCGTTCGATTGACCACATCTCGCTCACCCCCACGCATCCATCCCACACGAGCCCGTGCGATCGCCGTCCCGGTCGCGGGCCGCCTGGCATTCGCCCGCCAGCCGCATCCCGCATAGTGCCGCATTATGCCACATCGCATCAGCATGTGTCGGGCGCACCGCAAAAAAAGGTGACAGACACTGATGCCAACGCCACTCCTCATCGGCGCAAGCTCGCGCCCACTTCTTGGGGAGGCAAGTCACCCCATCCATTCGTGCTCTGTACGAGCGAACCTGCCAGCCGGTTGTGCCCAGATGCTCGGATCCTTCGCCACGGCTTGTTCATGCCCAGATGATTGCGTTACAATGCATCAGGTCAATCTTGACTAGAACTGCCCCGATGCCGCGAGATTGCATGTGCCACGGTAACCTGGGTACCATCAGTATGTATCCCGCGTGCAAAGCAAGAGGAGAATGGCAATGCTTCCTGGCCCGAAGGTGGCTTCAATGATCCTACGAGTGTCGTTTGTGCTCGCCTTGTTGTTCGGTCTTGGCTTCTGGACCACTATTATCGCTGAGGGTGGTCTGGTTCCGATTCACATGCTACTGGGCCTGATTGTCGTGGGGTCGCTCTGGTATCTCGGCCTGGCGCAGGCACAGCGCGGCGGGAGCCTGGGACTGACCCTCGGCACATTTGCCCTGGGTCTGCTCGTCGCCATTGTTGGTCTGGCGCAAACCGCGCTCAAGGCCGCGCTACACAGCGCGGGCGGCGTCATTTCCATCGATGTCGTGCATCTGCTGCTGGGCGTGCTTGCCATTGGATTGGGTGAAATGTGCCTGGCACGCATCAACCGGGCCGCAACCAAGGTGGGCTAGGCGAACCGCGCGAGGAAGCCCTCGATGACCCGCCGAACCACGGCGCAAGCGAAACCGCGCATGGTTCGTGTCCGGCGAGCCAGCGGGTGCCTCTGGCGATCTACAACACCGTGTTGCTGGCTACGCGTCGTGGGCCAGCTCGGCGAAACGCTTGGCCTTTTCTTCGTCCGTCATCTGCACCTCGGGGTGCGCTTGCGCTACGTGCGCTTGGATGAGCGGCGCGAGAGCTTCATCAGTGGCAGCCTCAAAGTGCTGGCCACACGGACAATCAATGGCGCGCATGATCCCCTCCTCGCCGACTGCTCCGCCGGCACTGTCGCATAACACGGTCGTTCACGCGAGAGCGCTGTGGCTGAGCCATATGCTCTCTGGGTGGCACTCTATCCGCTATCGGAAACCGCTGCCAGTTTGTAGGCAGTCGGCTCGCCAAAGGTACTGGCGCGAGGCATGGCTTCGAGTAGGTGAAGACTTGCTCACCTGAGGCCATTGGACTACACTGTGGCCACGCTCAGCGTGCCGGATGGAGAATTTCAAGCGGCGAGTGTGTCCTGGCTGTAGAACCAATGTAGGAGGGCAGTTACGTGGTCGCACCGCGCGTATTCGTGTCGTCCACGCCCTCCGATGTGGAGGTCTGTTCGGCACTGGTCGCCGATCTACGCGCGGCGGGCGCTGATGTGTGGTTCGAGCCCACCGGCGCTGAGGATACCGAGCACGAACTCGCTTCACGCGCCTGCTTCATCGTGATGCTTTCGCCAGATGCCCTCAAGGCGCGTCAGGTCCAATTCGAGGTGGCTGGTGCGCTGCAACTGGTGCGAACGGGCGCAATCCGCACGCTCCTGCCCGTGCTGCTCGAGGGCTGCGTGGCACCACCGGTGCTCGCCGCTTTCCGCTCTATCACGATAGACACGCACGACGGGACGAGCCGGGCGCCTGATTGGTCAGCAGTGCGGGACACGCTGGGGTTGCGCGAGACACGAGCGTCTGAGCGAGCGCTGGTGCCACAGTCGGTCAGCGCTATGCCTCCGTCGGTCGCGGCTGAGCCAATTGTGCTACCGCCGCAACTCACGAAACTGGGATTCACCGGCTGGCACGTGCGAGAACTCGACATCATTGTGCCGCCGCTCAGCCTCGTGACGGGCGGCCCCTTCCAAATGGGTTGCCAGGGAGCTGAAGCCAAGCGCAATGAACAACCAGCGCACACCGTGACGCTGCCAACGTTTGCCATCACGACCTATCCACTGACCGTCGCTGAGTACGCCTGTTTCGTTGGCGCGGGGCATGCGCTGCCGCGCGATATGGGGCGCATCACGTGGAATGGGCAGTTTAGCCGGCTGGACCATCCGGTTGTCAATGTCTCCTGGTATGATGCGACGGCCTATGCCGATTGGCTGTCGGCGCATACGGGTGGTCGGTGGCGTCTACCCAGCGAGGCCGAATGGGAGCGCGCCGCGCGCTGGGATCCGTTGACGCAAGTGGCCCGAGAGTATCCCTGGGGCGATGCCTTCGACAAGGAGCGCTGCAATACGCGCGAAAGCACGATTGGGTCCACCACCCCAATTCACATTTATTCCAATGGCGCCAGCCCCTGTGGCGCGCGAGATATGGTCGGCAACGTACGTGAATGGACTGGCAGTGTCTACGCGCCCTATCCCTTCACCGCGAATGGTGAACGCGAGCGCGCCGATGCGTCGGGCGAGCGCGTGCAGCGCGGTGGTTCGTGGTTCAGTTTCGCCAGCGATGTACGCGCCGCCGAGCGCGAATGGCATGCCCCAGATGACGTCAGCCCCTTCGTCGGCTTTCGCCTGGTACTGGAAGCCTCGCCCGTTCCCAGGACATAGTGCGACGTACCCGCGGCATGTGGATTGGAAGAGGCACGGTCTGGGCACCGCACTTTCATTCAAAGGCGAAGCTGGCCGAGACATAGACCTCATGGCGTTCGGCTGGCTTCAGCTTTGACCGGCAGCGTCCCGGAGGGAGCAGACCGAACAGAAGGTGAACGGAGAGATGGCTGCCGAGCATGTTCCTCTGAAGTACGACCTGTCGGTGATGACGAATACGGTGCGCGCTGTGGCCGTGGGTAATCGCTTCGCGGCGGGCGCCGCGGTGACCGAGGCTGGCTTCGTTGGTGAACTGGAGCGCATTGTCGGGTTGGCCGCGCCTCATCTAATCCCCGACCGTCCAAATTTGCTGGTGCTCGGTGAGCTGGTGGGATTGCCCGCCGTGCTGGCTGGGCCGCGCGGGAGCCTGGCGCGACTTGCGCACAGTGCCAGCACCGCCATGACGCTGCTGGCGCTGGCGTATTGGCCGCGCGTGCGCTACTATCGTCGCCGCTGGCCAGGCACCCCACTGGCGCGGGCCCTGTTGCTGGCGCTGGCCGACGCGCTGTATCGTCCCTTTGCCCACACGCTCGCGCGGCTGGCGGCTGCCCGCGGCGCCCATCTCGTCGCCACGACCCTTGTCCCGCACGTGCGCCGCTCGACCCATCCACCGGCGATCACGCGCTTTGGTCGGCGCGGCGCGCGAGAAGTCTACCTGCCTACCGGTCCAGAGGTTTACAACGCCGCATTTGTGTTCGGTCCAGATGGCGCACAGATTGGACGCGTGGACAAGGTCTTTCTGACGAGCAGCGAGAAGTTGATACTCCAATTGACGCCTGGACGGCTGGCAGATGTGCGCGTACTGGCGACTGCCGCTGGCCGACTGGGGGTGGCCACCAGTCTCGATGCCTTCACACCGGCGTATCTGCGCCACCTGTGCGAGCAGGGCGCGGAAATTGTCCTCCAGCCCGACGCCAACGACCAGCTTTGGACAGCCGCTTCTCACACGCATGAGTGGCAGCCTCAGGAGTGGCTGAACTCCGTGCTGGGCAGCGTCCAACCGACGTACCCTGGACTGCGCTACAACGTCTGCGCCATGCAGACCGGGCAGTTCTTCGATCGTGTTTTTGACGGGCAGAGTACGATTACCGCCGCCTCGAATACGTCGCCCGAGCCGATGCCCAACTTCGTCGGCAATGATGGCTTCTATGATAGCCGCACTGGTGAGCGGTTCCTGGGTAAGGTGCTGACGATGGCGCCCTGGGTGGAGGACGATCCAAGCACGACTGACCAGAGCCTTTCCGTGGCCGAACGTCGCGCGCGACTGGCGGCGATCGGTGCGCAGTTGCTGCCGGGAGGTACACGGGCTGGCCAGTTCCGCGAAACGGTGATCTGGGCCGATCTCACCCTCAACCGATGACGTGTGTCACACCGAACGGGCCTGCCGCGAAAACGGATGCCCTTTCGCACGCAACTCCAGGCGATTGAACCAGCCGAACGCTGTCTGCTGTACGACCAGTCCCCGCTGTTCCAACTGCATCTGCGTCGCGGCGAGCACCTGGCGTGCCACGAGCGGATCGGACAGCTCACCGAACAGGTGCGCGAATGAATGGAGCACGACGGTAGTGACTTTGAGCTGCGCCGCGACGCTGACAATGGCTTCCGCCGCGCGCTCGGCCACCGCATCCGGCTCCGGCTCGTCTGACCTTTCCGACTGCGCGAAGACGACCAGTGCATCCGCCACGCGCACAGTTGGCGGCTCGGCGTCCGCCACCCGCGAACGACCGCGTTGGGTTGGCTCGGCCACGAAGTCATCGACGTGCCAGATCAGGAGCCGCATAGGGTCCTCCGTACGCTTGAGATCGTCGGCGTTGGTGCGTGCCGCGTCGGCAGTCACGTGGTTGTGCGACGACAAGTCGGTCACGCTACTCGCACGATCTTTCAGTATATGGGACTGATCGTGTCTCAAAATATGATAGCAGTTTCGGCGTCAGATAGCGTACGCATGCTTAATGATCGGTTGCCGGACGGTGACGTGGGCTGCCGCTGGAGCGATGTGGGTGATATGCTGCCAGCATCACGCGACCGAGCCAGTAGCGCCGAGACCAGAAGGATTTTGTTTCATGGATCCCATACAGACGTTGTATCAACGCGATGCGCCACCGGCGTCCAGCTTGCCTACCGCACTTGCCGATCGCTACGACGGCGGATTGTCGCTACCTGATACCGCATCGGGAGGGCGTCCGTACATCATCGGCAACTTTGTCGAGACGATAGACGGCGTCATCTCGTTCGCTCTGCCGGGCCACGCGGGTGGCGGCGACATCAGTGGCAACAGCGAGCCTGATCGCTTCATCATGGGGTTGCTGCGAGCGCGTGTAGACGCCGTCATCTTCGGCACCGGCACACTGCATGGCGATGCGGGACACATCCGCACAGCTGACGAGATCTACCCTGACGCGGCGTCCGACTTCGCCGCACTCCGGCGCGAGGTGGGTCGTAGCATGCCCAATCCGTTGAATGTCGTCGTGAGCGCCAGTGGACGGGTGCACCTCGACGAACCCACCTTCCATACACCTGGTCTTTCGGTCCTCATCGCCACCACTGCTGCTGGTCACGCGCTGCTTGCGCGGCAGAAATTGCCGCCAGAGGTGGACGTACGCGTGATTCCCGCTCTCACACAACCGAAAAGTGACGCCGCCACGCTGCCACAGGCACTGCAAGTGGGCAAGAAGCAAGATACAGGCACGCAAGGGGTAAACCCGGCGGGTCTCGTTGCACTGCTCGCACGCGAGTACGGCGTGCGTCTGGCGTTACACGAAGGCGGTCCCCGCCTATTTGCCGCCTTTGTTGCCGCCGGCATGGTGGACGAATTGTTCTTGACCGTCGCACCCCAGTTCGCGGGCCGGAGCCCGGATGCCACCCGACCCGCCTTGCTGGAGGGCCAGGCGTTCGCCCCAGATGACGCGCCGTGGGCCGGTCTGCTCTCGATCAAACGATCTGGCGCGCACATCTTCCTGCGTTATCGTTTCAAGGATGCTGGCGCACCGCGGAGCGACCGGTAGTCGCATGTCTGGCTCACGGCGCGCTCTGAGCTGAGCTGAGAACATCACGGAGTGGTATTCGATGACCCGTATTGTCGTCACCAGCGACCTCCACTACCACATTACCCCTGAGGAGAAGTTGCGCGCCCTGGCCGGTGTGATCGCCGCCAACCAGCCGGATCTGACCGTCCTGGCGGGCGACCTGGGCGAGCCACTGGAGCACTTCGCCGCATGCCTGCGCTGCTTTGCTGGCTTACCAGGGACCGTGGCCGTGCTGGCCGGGAATCACGATGTCTGGAAGCGCAAGGGCGAGCATTCTAGCCAAGATCTCTGGGAGCGCCTGTTGCCGGCGACCACCCGCGATGCGGGGATGCTCTGGCTTGAAGACAGCGTCTGGCGCCACTCGGGCGGCGCCGTGGCCGGTAGCCTGGCCTGGTATGATTATTCGGCCGTTGATCCCGCCGTGTTGCCATATCCGTCAGAATACTTTGCCCAGGTCAAAGCTCGCTACAATCCCGATGCGCGTTTCATTGACTGGCCCTGGACCGACCTTGAGATGGCTGCCCGCCTGGGCGATGCGCTGTGTCAGCGAGTCACAACGCTGGAGGCAGATCCGGGAGTGCGGGGCATCGTGGTGGTCACGCATGTGCCAATCTTCGACGCGCAGATGTGTCGCAAGCCGTTGGATCGGGAGTGGGGGTTCTCCAACGCCTACTTTGGGAACCTCACACTGGGTAACCGTCTGCGCGACATTGCCAAACTTCGCCTGGTCGTCAGTGGCCATACGCATATTGGCCGCAAAGGACAAGTCCAGCGCGAAGGCGACCCTACGAAGGCGCCCATTGCCGTTGAGGTGATCCCCAGTGACTATGGCCATCCCGCGTTCGAGGTGTATGACCTTGAGTGGTAACCAGCACCGGTCTGAATGGCGGAGACGCCGCTCTCACCGCACTCCACCAGACATCGCACCTGAGACAGGGGCCCCGTCAGGCGCACTCAGTCAGCATGCGCTCGAACATGATCTCTAGCTGGTCGAAAGCCACGCACGCACGCGGGACAGGCGGCGTTTGCCGCCTGTCCCGCGAAAGTTCCTTAGTGGCACCTATGCGCTCGGCAAAAAGGTTTGCTCGCCGTAGTCGCCGCCCAGTACAGCAGCGGAAGGCGCGCCGAGCCAACGATCCAACACGGTGGCGTATACCGAGCGGAAGTCGACGCCAAATTTGAGATTACCGTAGGTATCGAGATTGGTCAGATCCGGCGGCTCGCCGTACAAACCACCAGTGACCGCGTTGCCCAGGACGAAGAGGGGCGCGGCCGTACCGTGGTCGGTGCCCGCACTGCCATTCTCGAGTACCCGCCGGCCAAATTCGGACCACGTCATGATGACGACATTGTCCGCCACATTGTGTGCCGTCAGGTCGGCGTAGAAGGCTGCCAGCGCATCGCTCAACTCGGCGAGCAGGCTGGCTTGTGTGGTGAGCTGGTCGGCGTGCGTATCGAAGCCACCAAGTGTGACGTAGCCGACACGCAGGCCGAGACCATTGGCAATTACCTCGGCCATCACCTGCAGGCCGGCGGCGAGATTGGTTTTGGGGTAGGTAACCGCGGCCTTGTACTGCGCGCTGGTATCGGCCAGCGCCTTCGCACCCTGAGTGGCTGTCTGAGCAGTCGCATCCAACAGCGCCGCATAGGGGGCCGACTTGGGATACGTATTGTAGAGTTTGAGCAGTGCCTGCAAGCGCTGGTCCTGCGGACTCTGGGTGTCTTTGGGCGTCGCGGGGTCGGGTAGCACACGATAGGTCTGGGGCGTCGAGACGACTGGCACGTTGGCGTTGAGTGCCTGAAGCGCCATCGGCAACGTACTGCCCATGGCTAACGACTTGAAGGGGTGGCCATCTTGATCGACCAGGCCCGACACATATTTCCCCAGCCAACCGGTTGACCCAGTGCCTTGCAAGTCTAGCGTCTGCCAGATGTCCATTGCCTGAAAGTGGGAAAGACTGGAATCAGGATATCCCACGCCTTCGACGATGGCGAGCTTGCCTTTCTGCCAGAAGGGCACCAGAGACTTCATTGAGGCGTGCATGGCCAGACCGTGATCATTGAGTGGCAACACATCGCTGGCACCCAAGGCAAGCGAAGGGCGCAAGTGGTGGTAATTGGGATCGGTATAGGGGACAATCGTATTCAGACCGTCATTTCCGCCAGCCATCTGCACGACGATCAACGTGCGGTTCTGCGCCGCCTGCGCCCAGCTCGCCCCTTCCGCGGCGGCATTCTGTGCCGCACGTACAGCGCGCGCGAACACCGAAGGGATAATCATGCCAGCACTCACTGAGAGCAGGCCGTCGCGAATCATCGCCCGGCGCGTCATGAACATGGAAGGGCCTCCCCGCAACGCCTGGCGTCGCGTTCAGTTGAGATGAAACTCGGGCAAGGTCATCAGCAGATAAAGGGCGCCGCGCGCGGCGACTGCCGGAAGTTTGGCGCCGCCAGTGAGCGTGAGAAGCGGACCGGCGGCGGTCAGGCCGGCACCCAGGTAGGCATCAATTGTCGCGCGGCGGTCAGCGGGCAACTGGCTATCGAGCAGGAGGTCGACAAAGAAGTCGGTGAACGCCTTCGGTGACGTAACCTTCCACGTATCGATAAGCTGCTGCAAAGCTGGTGTGGCTGCCGCGGAGGGTGTGGCCGCGCCGGCGTTGGCTCCTGGTTGATTCTTCGCACGTGCCGCAGTGCTGCCACTGGCCACCGCGAGCAGTGCGTTGACGAAGTTGAGCCGCGTCATCCAGGACTGCGTCGACACCCAGTTCGCGCTGACTTTGTCGCCATCCCAGCCCGAAACATTTGGCGGATCGAACAGATCCTGTCCCATGGTCGCCATGAGGGGGACCAGATTGCGACCATCCGTCACTTGTTCGAGCGCTCGGATCGACCCAACGACAAACTCCGTAGGACTCTTGACGCGCGCGCGATAGGCCTGATCGCTGAAGAATTGCGGTGAGGTCAACATCGCGCGTACGACCGCAGCAATACTGTGATCCTGCTGATTGTAGGCATCAATCAGGGGCTGCAGATCACTTATACTGGGACCTTCGTAGACGAAGAAAGTCCACAGGCGATTGGCCAGGTGATAGCCAGCCGAAGGATGAGCGCATACGATGCGTACCACGTCATCCAGCCCCAGATTGCCGATCTGTCCTAGATAGGTCTTGCTGCTATTGTCGTGAAGGCTCGGCACAAATCTCGATTGGTTGCTCCCGCGCGGGATCACCCAGCCCGTGAGCGCATGGGCGCCGCCTTCGACATCATCCTGGGAATAGTTCGCGGCACCCTGAGCGTTCGTGATCCCCAACACGAATAACTCCATCAATTCGCGCGCGTAATTCTCATTTGGGGCATGGGCCGTGTTGACGCGGCCATCGAGCCACCAGAGCATGGCCGGATCAATGGAGATGGCCTTGATCAGATCATCGAAGCGACCCAGGCCCATCGTGCGCAACAGGTCATTCTGCTGCTTCAGGAGTGGGTAGCCTCCCTTGCCGCCGATCTTACGGAAACTGCTGGTCAGCAGGCCGTGCCAGAAGAGCGTCATCTTTTCTTCGAGCGGTCGCTTCGAATAGATCATGCGCAGCAGGAACCAGCGCTGAATATCTTGCGGTTTGCTAAAATCGAGTCCCAGCGCGTTTAGCTGCGTCTCGAGATTGTCGGCAACGGCCGAGGGATGGAGCAGACGGTCGATGGAACCGCTAATACCAAGGTTGATGTAGTCGCCGATCTCGCCGGGGCGCGCGCCGAATCCCGCACGGCGCAGCAAGTGGAGGTACTTGCCGGCGTCAGTGAGACTGGGTAAACCGGCCGCATTCTGACGCGAGAACCAGATGCCCACGCCCGCACCGGCGGCACCCAGACCCAACGCTCCCAGGCCCGCGCCAATCAGCACGCCGCGCCGCGAGACGCCACGCCGTGGCCGGCCACTGGCTGGGGGTGGCGGATGGCCGGCGGGAGCATACCCGCCGACCGCCTGACCCGGAACGATGGCCGTGGCGCTGACACGGCCATCGGACAGTTGAATGGGCACCGTGGGCAGACCGGAAATGTCTTGCGGAGCAAAACGTGGCTGGGTAGGGAAATCCGCCTGGTTTTGCGGCCCGAAGCGCGGCAGGGGCGGTGGCGTATACGGAAGGTCGCGTTCCGGACCGGCTGGCCAGGGCGTGGAAGGTGGCGTGTCGTCCATTGTTGTCTCTTCTCTGTCCAGACGCGGAAAAGTAGCCCGCGTCTGGATGTGCGCTACCGGTATTAATCTGCAGTGTGGACCACGAACCTTAGCGCACGATTAGTCACGGGTTAATCTTCGCGGAGCCTATCGCCGTGATGATCCAAAAACGCAAGCACGGCGCCCGCAACGCACCGATTCAGCTGAGTTGATTCAGTCGTCGTCCGCCGAGGGCGCGGCCACGCGCTCGACACGCCCGCGCACGGCCAGTGCGGCCAGCGCCCGCCCGCGCCAGGCAGCACCCGCACGCGTGGTGGCCGGACCGGCTGCGTTGTCAGCCTCGGGAGCGACGGCAAGCGTCGCAAGATATTCCGTCAGCCAGAGATAATACTCGACGAGCGCGCGCCCGGGACCACTATGCGCCGCGTGCTCATCCAACTGCTCGAGCTGTGCGGCATATTCGTCAGTCGCCGCCTGATGCTCGGCGATTGCCAGCTCCAGTGGCGATGGCAGCGCCTCGCGGCGGCGCGTGGATGCCTTGCGCGCTTGCGGCTGCTCATCGTCCGCCCGCTGCTGTTCGCGCGCCGCCAGCAACAATGCGCCCAGCGCATCCTGTTCGCGCGCGCACTGACGCGCCATCCAGGCATGGACGGCGCGCACGCGTGGCGCATCGGGTGCGCCGTCGGGCAGCGAAAGATCGTCGGCGGCCAGCGGCGAGTTGAGCTCGGCCCGCGGATCATCCGCTCCGTCAGGCTCCTCCCAATGCGCGACGCCACCCATGGTCACCCAACCCGTCACGGGGGCTTCCTCAGCATCGTCCTCGCGCTCCGCGCGAGACCGGGGTGCATGTCCATTCAAATCCGTTGAGCTTGCGCCGTTCCTCGCGTCCAGCTGGCTGGTGTCGCGGCTTGCGGGCACACCCCAACTCTCCCAGTCGAAGTCATCAAAATCGTCGTCGTGCATGGTTGATTGAGCCTTTCAGTGTGCGGGTGCCAGCCCTCATGGTACAACGCATCGCGCGTCGCCGCTGGTTGACCAAAGTAGCTGGGGCTGGTAGACTCCTCGTGCTTAACGCACTACAGGTGAGTACCTGACACCGCACGCGCTCGGCAGGCGCGGTGTGCGCGTTGGACGCGATTCAGGATGAGCTCCCCAGATCGCCTCAGCAGGGTAGAGGATGGTTGCAATGCACGACTCGCAGGTCACTCCCAGCCGTGTCTGGGCCAAGATTCGTTCACGTACTGGCAAGCATGCATTGGTGAGCATCGCGCTCGCATGCGCCACCATGCTGCTGGCATTTGCCGGGTGCGGCCTGGTACCAGTGGCGCCACCGACCGCGCAACAAATCTTTGACAACGCACTGCACTCCAAAATGAAAGACGCGACCATCGCGATCAGCGGTTCGCTTGATACTGCATTCGCCGGTACGCAGAGTACGATCGCGGTCACTGGGTCGGGACATGTCGTTCTCAAGCCGGCTCAAGCATCGCAATTGACGTTGACCATGAATCTTGCGAGCAGTACCGTCACTGGAGTGATCACGCTCGATACGATCACCACCGGCGACACCGCATATGTTCGCACCCAGATTCAGATTCCGGGACTGCCAATCCCAAGTTCGAACCTGTACACCAAGACGACGGTGCCTGCCAGCCAGGTGGCCTCGTTTATTCCGCAGAGCGCAACCAACCTCAAGCTCGCCGGTGAGGAGGTCGTGCGCGGCGACAAATGCTGGCATCTGACCGGCAGCACATCGTTCAACGCGCTGGCCACTCCTAGCGCCAGCGGCACGACAAACAGTGGCGCCGTGACTTTCGATCTGTGGGTGCGCGAAAGCGACTCCTACCTTGTGCGGATCAAACTTGATACCCTGCCGGGCCTCAATCTGCCACTTGGTGGCGCTTCGACGGGCACGAGCGGGAGCACTTCAATTGCGGGCACCGCGGGAGTCGTCATCGACCTGAGCAATTACGATCAGGGAACGAAGATCACCGCGCCGCCGGCTGATCAGGTGCAAAATTGAAGTTAAGCTGTGCCTGAGCCGCCAGCCGCCGTGCCACCTGCCGATCCGCCGCCTCGTCCGGCGGTAGCGCGTCAAGAGGATTGCGCGCAACCGCATTTAGCGTGAGTAGGACGCCGAAACGCTCCAGGAAGAGTGCGGGCATCCCGATGATGGACTTCGTGCACACCGGCCGCGATACAGCAGGGCGCGCAGCCGACGGTATAATGGAGGGACACGGTCGCGCACAGCGAGCAGGCTAGCGAACTGAGGATCACATGAAGACCCGCACCCGCGGAGATAGACCGAAGACCAACACGTCGGGCATCGCGCTGGCGGGCCACGGCTTCGTGGGAGCAGATCAGCCCGATCCCGATATCTTGCGTCGGTGCATCCGCTGTGGGCTCTGCCTGCCGACTTGCCCGACGTATGTCGAGACTGGGAAAGAGACATCGTCGCCACGCGGGCGCATCCATCTGATCGCGGGAGTGATGGACGGCACACTCAGTGTGACTGACGCGACATTTGTTGACCAGATGTACGAGTGCCTGGATTGCCGCGCTTGCGAAGACGTATGCCCCTCGGGCGTGCAATACGGGCAACTGGTCGAGACGGCGCGGACGCAGATCGAGCGCGCCCGCCGACGGGGGGCAGGCGAACGCGCACTGCGCGCCGCGACGCTCACGGGACTGTTCGCCGACATGCGCCGCTTTCGGCTAGCCTCGCGTGGCGTGCGGTGGTATCAGCGCTCGGGTGCGCGCCAGGCACTCCGGGCAAGCGGGCTGCTAGTGCGGAGGCGCCTGGGCACGACCGAGGCGATGCTCCCAGAGGTGCCCGTCGAGCCAGTGGTGCCGCGTGGTCAGGTCTATCCCGCTCAGGCCCAGGAGTCGCGCGGGCGAGTCGCGCTCTTCGCCGGGTGCGTGATGAGCACGGTCTTTGCCGAAACCGATCGCGCGACTATACGCGTGCTAAGCGCCAACGGCTACGAGGTTATGCTGCCAGCGGGGCAGGGCTGCTGCGGAGCGCTTACCATTCATGC
>DASYGC010000553.1:0-1837 GCA_036000225.1 Ktedonobacterales bacterium
GGCTGGCTGGCATTGCAGATGATACTAAGTTCGGATGAGGGCTTACCCACGGCGAGACCCAGAGCGCACATCCGTGCGCGACTACGAAACGCCACCGATCACCCGAACCTGGTGTGACACGATTCCATCTTCTCATCCGCCCACTAACACCGGCCAGTGTAGCAGATGCTGGTGCTGGCGCGCTACCGCCGTGGAGGACAAAAACGGCATCCCCCTGGCCAGGAGTATTGGGAGCACATGGTGCGCCAATGGTCGCCACCACATAGATTGCCTGATGAAGGCGAGCAGACAGGCGGAAGTTATCGTCTGTCTGCTCATTATTTTGCGAAGATTTCCACCGCTCAACGCGCATTAGGATCTCGCCACAGCTTCGGATTGTGATCCGAGCGCGGTCAGGCCAGACACCGGCTCACCTGCGCGCCGCTGAACATGCCACACTACGAGGCCGCCGCGCTGGAGACAACGTACAACTGACCAGCACTCGCCGCGACTGCGCCATAGGCACTTGCCGCTACCAGTGTGCCGTGCGCCTCAACCCATTGCACGAGTTGCGCGTTGCCCGAGCTACCAGGTCCGCCAAAGCCGCCACCACGGCCCGAGAGCAGGAAGTAGCGTACCTGTCCCGAACGAATCAGCGCCTGGAGCTGGCTCAGGGTGAGAATCTGGTCGGCGCCGGTGAATCCGCCAAGGGTCATGACGGGACTGCCGGTGGCGATGATATAGGGTGCGGCCGTCTGCGCGCTGAGGGTGGCGAACAGGTAGCGGGCCGAGCCCTGGTTGGCCTCCAGATAGGCGATCAATTGACTGTCAGCCTGGCTTTGCGGCCCGTTCGCGCCCGGCGCAGCAGTGGGCGCTCCCGCCGCTGAACCTGGGGCAAACGTGGGCGCTGAGACGCCATTGGGCGGAGGGCCAAATGCGCCAGCGCCCCCGCGAGGCGGTCCACCAGGGAAACCGCCAGCGGGGAATCCACCAGGAGCACCACCAGGCAAACCTCCTGTGGGTCCGCCGCCCGCCAGCGCGAGGGGCGCGGTGGGACCAGCCGCCGGCAGCGCGCCGTTCGCGCCGCCGAAGAGCGAGACCGCCGTCCAGGTCACTGGACCGACTAGCAGCACAGCAAGGCCGAATGTCGTGGCGAGCAGCGGTGCGTACATCCAGCGGGGCAAGCGCGCACCGGCTCGCGCTGGCATGGCATCCGCGGCGCTCGCACTGGCCTTCACCTCCGCCGCGATGCCCTCATGTACGGCGTCGTGCTCTCCCGGTTGGGTGCGGACCCTGGCGACACGCCCACGGGCCTGGGGCCGGCCGGCGCTGCAATACCAGACCAGCACAGCCGCGGCGAGCAGCGTGCCGCCGAGGATCAGTGGGGTCATCCAGACATTCCAGCTGGTGTAGTCGGCGAGGATCACCGCTTGCGCGATCGCCGACACCAGCAAGGCCAGGGGCAGCGGCCAGCCGCGCCAGCTGGCGCTCTCGCCGTTGCGCGCGGCCTGATAGTCATGCCACAGCAGCACCAGGCCGATGGCTGCCAGCGCGGCGACACCTGGCGCCAGCATCGAGAGATAGTAGCGATGGAAGAAGCCGGCGACGCTGAAGAAGACCACCTGAGTGAGGGTCCAGCCGCCCCAGAGCACCAACGCCGACTGGCGCGGCGACAGACAGGTCGCACGGCGCGCGCCGGCGGAGTGGCTCCAGGCGCGCACCTGCCGTGGCGCCGCGTTGAGCAGTGCGCGGGGGCGTAGCCCCCAGCCCGCCGCGCAGATGCCGACCAGACCCAGGACCAGCAGCCAGCTCGCCTGCCCGCCGAGCTGCGCATCGAGCAGCCGCAACACTCCCTGCG
>DASYGC010000554.1:0-4075 GCA_036000225.1 Ktedonobacterales bacterium
AGCCGCACAGCCCGTGCGTACCCGGGCGCTGCCGGGGGGCAAGTTTCTTGTGCCCGTGGCGCCAGGCCCCGGTCTCATGCAGCCCAGACGCCAGTCCGCGCCGCCAGCGGCTCGACCGCCGCGCTTGCCTCGGTTGCCGCGACCAGTCCGCTCCGTCGTTGCGCCTCCAGCCCCCATGGCGCAGGCGCGCGGCGCCATCGTCTATCAGCCCACCCGGGCGAATGTCTGGGCAATCTGGAGCATGCTCTGCGTGCCGGTGAGCCTGATGTTCGGCCCACTCTTCTTTCTTCCGTCACTGGCTGGCATCCTTTTCGGATACATGGCGCGCGGCGCCTCCCGCCGCGACCCGACGATCAACCATCGACGGATGACCACCATCTGCCTGAGACTCAACTGGTTCATCATGGTGTGCGGCCTCCTCGCGCTCGCCGTCGTGGGTCTTGTCATCTTCTAGCCGGCAACGGCTAGAAGCGGTGGCTAGCGGACGGCGCGCGCCACGGGTAGGGGCGGGGGTGCGGTGTGTTGGTCGTCGGCCCCAACCTCTCGGTAGATCAAACCGTGGCGGTGCCGCGCGTACGGCTGGGGGCCATTCACCGCGTGCCGGTGATTCTGCGCCTGGCGGGGGGCAAGGGAACGAACCTGGCGCGCGCGCTGCGCACACTCGGCGAGGACCCGGTGTTGTGCGGCTTCGCTGGTGGCCCAACCGGCGCGGCGTACACCGCCTACTTGCGCCAGGAGGGCATCCGGCACCAGTTGGTGACCACGCGGGCCGACACCCGCGTCTGCTTCTCCATCGTGGATGATGCCAGCGGCGCGCAGACCGAGTTCTACGAAGCGGGGATGCCGGTGACCGCCGCTGAGGCCGCTGAGCTGGTCGCGCTCGCCGAAGCCGGCATGGCGCGCCTGGCCGAAATAGCCAGCGCGGCCGGATACGGCTGGGTGGCCCTTACGGGATCGCTGCCGCCTGGCGCGCCCACCGATCTCTATGCACGGCTGATTGTCAGCGCGCACCGTTTTGGTCTGCGCGCGCTGCTGGATGCGCGCGAGCCGGCGCTGGGCCCAGCCATCGCCGCGGCGCCCGATGTCTTGAAGATCAATCAGAACGAGCTGGCGACCTGGGCCCAGCATCCACTGGCCGATCCCCTCGCGGTGGCGGATGCCGCCACCCTGGCCCTTGCTGGCCGCGCGGGCGCATGCGCCGTCATCACGCTGGGCGCGGGTGGGGCGGTGGCGGTGGCGGCTGATAGGCGCTGGCGCATCCTGCCGCCGGCGGACATCGCGGCCAAGGTGCGCAGTCCCGTTGGCAGCGGGGATAGCGCGGCCGCCGGCCTGCTGGTGGGATTGCGACGCGCGCTGGCGCTGCCGGAGGCCGCGCGCCTGGCAGTCGCCGCCGGTACAGCCAACGCTTCCCATCTGGGCGCCGGCCGCTTTGCGGCCGCTGACGTGGATGCGCTGCTGCCGCGCTGCGCGGTCACCGCGCTGGAGGCCTGATCGCCCCGCGATCGTTCCTCACGTGATCTGATCGGTCTGTGAGAAATCATCTGCTCGCGACGTAGTACCACCATGGGCGCTCAGAAGGATGCTCGAACGTCGCCCCATTTTGCGGGTGTGCGCATGCATGTCGTTCGTATTCACGATGTATCACGAGTTGGCTTTGTTTGTTCCCGCGCACACTGCCATTTCGTGGTGGCTTGCCACACTCAGCTATTGACGTGGGGCTTGCGTCAAGGTGTAGACTGCAAGCGTGAGGGCTCGATCTCTTCAGATCCCACTGGTGTTGTTCGACATGATTTTCAAGGGGGTATGCATGTTCTCTCGACCTCATAAGCCCGCGACGGGGCGCTTCTGGGCGGCGGGGGCCAGCCTAGCGGCGCTGAGCGCGCTTCTGCTCGCGGGCTGCGGCGGCGGTGGCGCCGCCACTGCGACCGGGACGCAGGTCACCGGTCCGAAGGCCACATCAACCGTCAACTGTTCGAGTGTCAACGCGTCGGGCTTGCACCTGGTCACATCGGGAACGTTGACGATTGCAAGCGACACGACGTATGCCCCTGCTGAATTCGTGGATCCGAGCAATCCTAATCAGTACGATGGCTACGATATGGATCTGGTCCGCGAGATGGCCCGGCGCCTCTGCCTCACTCCGAAAATCGTGAGCGCGAGCTTCGGCACCATCGTCAGCGGCATCTCTGGGCCGCCGCTCGGCCAGCAGCCGTGGGATACGTCGATCTCGTCCTTCACGATCAACTCGTCGCGCGCGCAGTTGGTGGACTTCATCCCCTACTTCGTGGCGGGTGAGTCGACGCTGGTGGCCAAGGGCAATCCGCAACACATCGCCAGTGTCGCCGACTTCTGCGGCAAGACGGTGAGTGCGCAAAATGCGACGATCGAGCTCCAGGAGCTCAAGGCGCTCAACGGGCAGAATATTGACCCCAACACCGAAGGCATCGCACAACCGGCGACCTGCAAGAGCAATCCCATGACGATTCTGTCCTACGACTCAGAGGAAGATGTGATCACCCAGGTGATCAACGGTCGCGCCGTCGCATCCTACCAGGATCAGCCGGTCACCGACTACTACATTTCGCTGAACGCGGGCAAACTTGATCCTGGCTTCATCGTGCCGACTTCGCAGGGCACCGAAGGCATCGTCGTTCGCAAGGACAACGCCGCCCTCGAGACCGCGATGAAGACCGTGCTGGCCAACATGGTAGCCGATGGCTCCTATCAGAGCATCATGGCCAAGTGGGGTCAGACGAAGCTGGCCTGCCTTGCCGCGTCGGGCGGCTGCCCACCGTCTTCCTAAGCAGGGGTGTGAGCTAGCCGGAGAACGGCCGAGGCATTCCCTCGGCCGTTCTCATACCTTGTGAGCGGAGTGGACTCATGTGCCCCAGTACCTTTCCCATTCTGCAGCAGTTTTGCGCCATCGTCACGCTCAATGGCAACTATAGCTGGCCGGTGGTCGGGCAGAACCTCTTCAACTTCTACATTATCCAGGCTATCGCGATTACCGTCTCTCTGGCGGTGCTGGCGCAATCCTTTGGCGTATTGATCGGCCTGCTGCTCTATTTCATGCGTCGCTCGCGGTGGGCTGTCCTTCGCTCTCTGGCCAATGGGTACATTGCCTTGTTCCGTGGCACACCGCTCATTGTCCAAATTGCCTTCACCTATGCCCTGATTCCTTTTCTGAATCTGACCTCCGACCCCAGTAAATCGCTCAACCACATCATCGCTCACTTCAACCCGTTTCCCGCGTTGGGCTTTACCAACATCCTGCTTGACGGCTTCGTCGCCGCATTGGTGGCACTCTCTTTAAACGAAGGCGCCTACATGTCAGAGATTGTGCGTGCCGGCATCGATTCGATCGACGTGGGCCAGATGGAAGCGGCCAAATCGCTGGGCATGACCTATTTCCTGGCCATGCGCCGCATCGTGTTGCCACAGGCGGCACGTGTCATCATTCCCCCGCTGGGCAACGAATTCAACAGCATGCTCAAGAATACCTCGCTGGCCTTTGCGATCTCAGTTGGCGAGCTCTTCGGCGTCGCCACCAACATTGCCGCCCCAATCTTCAGGCAACTAGAATTGTATACGGTGGCGGCCTTCTGGTATCTCATTTTGACCGTCGTCTGGACCGCCATCCAATCGCTGATCGAGCGCCGTCTCAATGTTTCGGTCTATGATACCGGGCCGACCGACCGCGGCTCATACTGGCAGCGCCTGATTGGCTTCGGCCGGCGCCCGGCGGCGCCCGGGATTCCAGCGGGCGCCGTGGCGATTCCCAGCGATCGCCGCTAGCTGGTGAGGAGGCATTACGATGGGACAGCCGTTCAACCCCAACGATCCCTATCAGACGCGCCAGTTGGGCGTGCCGCCGGGTGCTCCCACTGGACGCCCGATGGTGGATGCGCGCGATGTCCACAAGTCCTTCCATCACAACGAGGTGCTTAAGGGCATCAGCCTTCAGGTGCGCCGCGGCGAGGTGGTGGTGCTGATCGGTGCCAGTGGCTCGGGGAAGACGACGTTCTTGCGCTGCATCAACCATCTGGAGAAGATCAATTCGGGTCGCATCTTTATT
>DASYGC010000555.1:0-5708 GCA_036000225.1 Ktedonobacterales bacterium
CGCGTCGCCCCAGATCGTGCGCGACATCGCCGGCCAGGGCCGCGTGATCACCAGGTTGCCCCCCGTGTTGGCCGGCACGCGGTTGCCCGCCGCGTCGAAGATGTCGGCCTCGATGCCCGGGAACGGGCGCGTGGCCGACCCTGGCTTGGTCGCCACCAGCCCGGGCAGCGGCGTAATCATGATCTGCCCCGTCTCCGTCTGCCACCAGGTATCGACAATCGGGCAGCGGTCATGGCCGATGTGCTGGCGATACCACATCCACGCCTCGGGGTTGATCGGTTCGCCCACCGTGCCCAACAGGCGCAAGCTGGACAGGTCACGCCGGGCGGGATATTCGTCACCCCAGCGCATGAAGGTACGGATCGAGGTCGGCGCGGTATAGAGGATGGTGACGCCATATTTCTCGACCAGGGCCCAGAAGCGGTCCTTGTCAGGGAAGTCGGGCGAGCCTTCGTACATGACACAGGTGGCGCCGTTGGCCAGGGGGCCGTAGACGATGTAGGAGTGCCCGGTGACCCAGCCGATGTCGGCGGTGCACCAATACACATCGTCGTCCTTGAGGTCGAAGATCCACTGATGGGTGAGCGACGTGCCGGTGAGGTAGCCGCCGGTGGTGTGCAGTTGGCCCTTGGGCTTGCCGGTGGTGCCCGAGGTGTACATGATGTACAGCGGATGCTCGCTATCCAGGTGCTCCGGCGCCACCAGCCGTTGGCTGGCGTGCTTCAGCGCATCATGCCACCACACGTCGCGCCCTTCTTGCATCTGTACCGCGCGCGCGTCAGGACCTACGCGCTGCACCACCAGCACCTTTTCCACTCCCGGCGTCTGGGCCACGGCGGCATCCGCGATATCCTTCAACGGCACCACACTGCCGCGACGCCACCCACCATCCGCCGTGATGACGATCTTGGCTTGCGAATCAATGACGCGATCGCGCAGGGCCTCGGCGCTGAACCCGCCGAAGATCACCGTGTGCGGCGCGCCAATGCGCGCGCACGCCAGTAACGCGATCGGGAGCTCGGGAATCATCGGCATGTACAGGGCCACGCGATCCCCTTTGCGCACCCCCAGGTCCAGCAGCGCCGCCGCCGCGAGGTTCACCTCGCGGTAGAGATCCTGATAGGTGAGCACGCGGCTATCGCCGGGCTCGCCCTCCCAGACGATGGCGGCTTTATTGCGGCGCCAGGTCGCGAGGTGGCGATCCACGCAGTTGTACGAGGCGTTGAGCTCGCCACCGACAAACCACTTAGCGATTGGCGGGTTCCAGTCGAGCACCTTGTCGAAGGGTTTGAACCAGCTCAGCCGAGCCGCCGCCTCACTCCAGAACGTGTCGGGGTCGTCGTGCGCGCGCTGATAGACCTGCTCATCGGCGATGTTGGCCTGCGCCGTGAACTCCGGCGACGGAGGAAACCGCCGCGTCTCCGTCAGCAGGGCGTCAATGTTGACGCCTCCGGCCGACATTCCCGAGGATGGCTGCGAACCTGACATCTGCGTCTGCCCCTTCCACTCCAACGGAACGAACCGTACGGTTGCGAGCGCTACCGTGCGCGGGCACACGACGCCCGCGCCTTGCGCTACATGCTACCACGCCGCGATACACCTCGGCAGCGCACCGGCGCACCGGCGCACCGGGGAGTCCAGGCTGTCCCATCGCAGCGCGATTCTCGTGTACGCTATACCACACCCGCGCGATAGACGGGGTGTTGGGGTTAGCGCGGGTAGCGAGCCCGCCGCCCAGATGCCGCCGCGCGGCTGGATGACCGCGCGGACGACGAGATACACCAGCACGGCCAACCAGCTCAGTGGAATGGTGAGTACGCCGCCCCAGCACGTGAACTGTATCACGCGTCGCCAGGCGCGCGCTTCGCCTCCTGCCAGCGCGCCAGCCACTCATCCAGGGTGAAGCTCGCCAACTCTCGTTGCTGGTCACGCGCCCGCTGCTCCATCGTCTCGAATCGGTGGCGGAAGCGCGCGTTCGCGGCCCGCAACGCATCTTCCGGCTCGATACTCAGGTGACGCGCCAGCGTGGCCATTGCGAAGAGCAGGTCGCCCATCTCATCGCTCGTATGTTGCGCATCGGTCTGCCGCTGGGCCGCGGCCAATTCGCGCGCCTCTTCGACGACCTTGGTCAGCGCCCCCGTGGGGTCGGGCCACGCGAAGCCCACCTGCGCCGCTTTGCGGCTCAACTCGTAGGCCTGGTAAAGCGCCGGCGCGCTCCTGGGGATGCCGCGCAGTTGGCTCTCGGCCGCGAGATCCTCGCCGCGTTCCGCCCGCTCGGCGCGTTTGAGAATTTCCCAGTTCTGGAGCACCTGCGCCGCATCGCGCACCTGGGCGTCGCCGAACACATGCGGGTGGCGGCGGATCAGCTTGACACAGATGGCCGCGAAGACGTCGCCGATGTGGAAGAGTCCCTCACCGTGCGCCACCTCGGCCTGCAGGTAGACCTGCAGCAACAGGTCGCCGAGTTCCTCGACCAGATGCTCGGTCTGCTCGGGCGTGCCTTCCCAGGCGTCGAGGATTTCCGCCACCTCGTACGCCTCCTCCAGCACATACCGGCGGAGCGACTGATGCGTCTGTTCGCGATCCCACGGGCAGCCATCCGGCGCACGCAACCGCGCCACCACGTGACGCAGGCCCTCCGGCACCCGCACCGCCCCCGGCGGGTCCAGCGGCGGCACATACACCGTCGTGAGGTGGTCGGCGGGCACGCCACGGTCCAGCTCAAACAGCGGTAGCCATTCGACCACTTGCTCGGCGTCTATCCCAGCCGAACGCACGACCGCTACCTGCCATTCGTCGGCATATACCTCGCCCAGCGCCAGCTTCACCGCACTCGCCAGTCGCCGATTGTAGACCTGCGCCACCAGCACCGGTTGAGTCGGCAGCACGACCCCCATCACGGCGGCGGCATCCAGGTCGGCCAGCAACGTCGCATCGAGCACCTGCAGATGGCGGTCCAGTGGGTCGAGTTCCAGCGCGGCGCACACCGGCTCGATGAAGGAGAGGCCCGGCACAATCGTCACGGGCACCTCGCGCGCGGCCGCCAATTGGCGCAGTTGGCGCACCGATTCCTCACCGATCAGCGGATGGCCCGGCACCGCGTACACCACCGCTGGCGCGTCGCCGGTCTCCGCCCGAGCGTTCGTCGCCCGCGCCACCAGTTGCTCTGCCATGCTGGCGTACAGGCTAGCGAAACTCTGCGCTCCATCGTAGAGCGCATCGAACGACTCGATGCGCAGGTGTGGCTGGCGCGCGCGCAGCGTATCAACGGTGGGATGTCGTGTCGTGCGACACACGATGACGGATGCGGACTCCAGCGCCACCCGAGCGGCCAGCGTCAGGTCATCCCAACGTCCCGGCCCCAACCCCACCACGACGATAGGTGCCGCACTCATAGGCCACCCACAACTCCCCTCGTGCCCCTATTGCCCAGGACTGCTCGTGGTTGGTGTGGCATCAACGGCCACATATTGCTGGATATCCGCCGCTGGCCGGAGCACGACGGCGAGCCACGCGTTCAAAGTTGTCGTCTGTGTCTGTTGATCGCTGATGCTCGCCAGCGCCACCGTCGTGCGCTTCGTGACCTCGCAGAGCACATACTTGCCTGAAAATGGCACGATCACATACCAGGGGTTCTGCGTGTAATTCGCGGTGGATCCAAAGATGAGCTCATCGAAGTGCTTGTCGATCTGGCCGAGCTTGCCCACCGCCGCGGTTCCGATCTCGCCGCCGTTGACAGCTGACGACTTATCACTGGAGAATTGCATGGCAAGTTTGCCAAAGTCGGCGTTGTGTTCCACCTGCTTCTGGAGATCGCTCGCCTGCTGCTGCGTCGTCACGAAGATCATACGCAGATGCGCCTGGGGCACCTTGGCGTGGTCCACCAACGCGCTCAGTTCCACCGCTTCGAGCGCCAGGATCGTGAAGGTATCCCCCAGGCTGGGGCTCCCCGCGATCAGCGCCGCCACATCATTATTGCCTGGATGCTGTTTCAGTACCGCGGCCACCGCGCTCTTGAATCCGAGGTAACTTTGATTGCTGGGGTCTTGCGCCAGCACGTTCTGAATCTCGCTCGTGTACTGTTGCAATTGCGCCGCAACCGCTTTTGGATCGATGGTCAGATGCAGCTTGCCGACCTGCTGATGGATCACCAGGGTATTGGTCAACAGGTCCAGCGCGGTTTGCTGCAAGCCAGCGAGCGTGGCGCGTCCCGCGGGGGTCTGGTACGAGACCGACTGCTGTTGTAACGCCGCCCCCGCGGTGAGAATGGAGAGCATCCGCTGATAGGCGGTGACCGAAACACTCTGTCCGTTGACACTGGCGGCCGCCAGTGGGCCAGCGCCAACGCCGCCGCCGCATCCCGCCAGCGCGACCGCCAGCGCCAGGCCACCCAGCAACACGGCGAGCCCGCGTCTACGGGTGCGAAGCGGCGACGACCCGCATGACGAGCGCGGCGCGCCGCGCAACGGAAGCCACTGAACAGTCGAGAACTGGCGTGTGCGCATGTGAGCCTCAGCGGTAGGCGGACGGCGGCGCATCCCCCACAGGGCGCTCGGCGCATCCCACCATCTTAACGATCGTAGCACCTGCGGCGAAACTCGTCAACTGCCCTACTGGCCGGAAACGCGCCGCACACGATCACGGTGCACCATCACGATGCACCGCGCACGACCACTGATAGCGCCGGGACCTTTAGCGGCCAGCGCGAGTACGAAACGGCCACCTGTTTGACAAGATACACCGGCCAGGCTACGCTGCTCGTAGCCGCGTGACGCGGGCAGACTGAACCCAGCTTGCCCCACGGCGACCCCGCTGCGAGGGGGGCAGGTGCCGCGGTCCCGCTCCGCGACGCCGCGCGACGGGGAGCGGGCACACGCTCTTGACCCGCCATTCGAGGAAAGAGGACACTCCATGCCACAGAAGAAGGCCAGCCACACCGGTCACGAGGTCAAGCATCTGGCCGCCGAGGAGCACAAGGCCGTGAGGGCCGCCCGCAAGGTGGACAGCAGCATCTACATGGGTGAAGTGCTGGCCAGCGGCAATCCTAAACGCATCGAGCGCTACTTTTTGCGCAAGTGGGCGTACAAACTCTTCGGACGCTTCATGGGCAAGACCATCAACCGCTTGTAGCGCCTCATATCACATCGTGTAGGGGCGTACGGATGTACGCCCTCTGGAATACGTCCGTCGTAGGGGCGTACGGATGTACGCCCTCTGGATGCCGGGCAAAACCTGGCTTTTGACCACCGCAAACCGCGCGTGGGCTCCAGGATGTAGTATCACTCCACCAGCGCCCGCGTCAGCAACACCAACGTCACGAACGTGCGGAAGAGGTTGAGCGGATCGTCGCCGCGCAGCCGCACGGTGCGCCCCTGTCCCGCCACCAGTGAGACGCCGCGCAGCCAGGCCGCCATTTCGGCCATGTCGGCGGTGAGAAAGGTCACCTCGATGGTGGTGTCAGCGGGGAAGCGCGGCGGGGGAATCTGCGCGATGCGGCTGATGGCGCGCTGTGCGCCCTCCTCGATGCGCCGGCGCGCGACATCGGGATGGACGCTTTCAGCGGCGGTGCGCGAGATCGAGCGCTTGACTTCGACGGTCTCGATCTCCTCCACCAGCGCGTGGGCTTCCGCCGCGGTCACCTGGTCGCCGGTCACCAGCGCGATCGGCACGCCATAGTGCGCCGCCACCAGCGCGTTGAGCGCCGACTC
>DASYGC010000556.1:0-8520 GCA_036000225.1 Ktedonobacterales bacterium
TTGCCGCGGTTGACCGCGGCAAACAGCGCGGGCGAGAGCTGGCGGGCGGGATCGCCACTGCCAGGCCGCTCGACTTTGATGACCTCGGCGCCCAGATCAGCGAGCAGTTGCGTGCAGTACGGCCCCGGCAACAACACCGTCAGGTCTACCACGCGCACGCCCGCCAGCGCCGCAGGGTCCGCCATGTTGCGCCTCACTTTCACCACTCGGGCACAGCCGCCCCGTTCCGCATAGCTCTGCCTCAGTTCTATGGTAGCGAGAGGGACAGGGGCGTGGCAACTGGTGCTTCGCGAGTTGACAGCGGCGCGCGCGTGGTGTACAAGAAGCATGCGCCTGGGGCCCACTCGCCCAGCGTCAGGTCCCCGTGCGCGATTGCCGGGCAGCCGCGAAGGATGGAACAATGTCCGATGTTGCCCTCAAGTCTACTCCCCGACACGGGGTCGCACGGCTCGTCTCGGTGGTGCTGCATCCGATCTTGCTGCCCCTGCTGACCCTGGGAGTGCTCGTCGAATACAGCCCCTACGGCAGTCCGCGGCAGGCGATCTACTGGGTCACACTGGGTTTGTTCATCACGGCGATTCCCGTCGCGGCGCTGGTCCTGGTTCAGGTGGTGCGCGGGCGGTGGACCGATACCGATGTCAGCGTACGCCGCGATCGCTACGCGCTGTATCCCTTCGGCATCGCGTGCCTGGTGGCGGCGGTCACGACGTATGTGGCGATGCGCGCGCCACAGGTGGTGGTGCGCGCGGTGGTCGCGGCGGTGGTGGCCAATACCATCAACTGGATCATCAATTTGCGCTACAAGGTGAGCGGGCACGCCACCACGGCGGCGCTGTGCGCGGCGCTGCTCTGGTTTGGTATTCGCACGCCCGACAGTACCTTATGGGGGGGAGCGGCCTCGCTGGCGGCGCTGCTGGTCGGTTGGTCGAGGGTGGTGCTGGGCCGCCATACGCGGGGTCAAGTAGTGCTGGGGTGGGGCGTGGGCGTCGCGAGCGGTATCGCCGCGATGCTCGTGCCGTGGCCGCTGATCTTGGGCATGCCAGCGTTCTGAGCGGGTGGCGGCGCGGGCGCGGGGCCGAAGATGCGGACGGGGTGCTGGCATCCGCGCGGTGCGGGAGCAGGTGGAGAGTCATCTGACTATCATGCTGGATGGCGCGCTGCTCGCGGGTCATCGTCGCGGCGAAGCGTTCCTTGGTACCCGACCCCACGGGCGTGCGATGATGCGGCAGGTAGGTGAAGGACGGCTGATCGAGAGGGGCGAGGCGTGTCAGACTGGCTGTCGCACAAGGAGGTCCTCTTTCACCGGTATGCGCAAAACCCGATCTTGCGGGCCAGCGACTGGCCGTACCTGGTGGATAGCGTCTTCAACCCTGGCGCCGCCCTGCTGCCAGACGGCACGACGGTGCTGCTCTGCCGCGCTGAGGACCACCGGGGCATCTCGCATCTGAGCGTCGCGCGCTCGCCCAATGGCGTGGATGGCTGGGTCATCGATCCCCAGCCGACCTTCTTCCCCCAACCCGAGCGGTACCCCGAGGAGATCTGGGGGGTGGAAGACCCGCGCATCACCTATCTGCCGGAACTGGAACAGTACGCCATCGTCTATACCGCCTATTCGCGCGCGGGTCCTGGGATTTCGCTGGCAATGACCCGCGACTTCCGCACATTCGAGCGGTATGGCATGATTGTCGCGCCAATTGCCAAAGATGCCGCGCTGCTGCCGCGCCGGATTGATGGTCGCTGGGCGCTCGTGCATCGTCCGATGCGCCAGAATGGCAAGACCAGCACTGGCTGGTTTACGCGCCGGCCACTGGAGCTCCCGGATGCGCATATCTGGGTGTCGTTTTCCAGCGATCTGCGCCAATGGCACGACCACCGGCTCATCTTGCACGCGCGCGAAGGCCCGTGGTGGGATTCCAACAAGATCGGGCTGACGGCGCCCCTGATCGAAACCGCGGAGGGCTGGCTCATGCTCTATCATGGTGTGCGCCAGACCGCCTCGGGGAATATTTATCGTACAGGCCTGGCGCTGTTTGATCCCAACATGCGGCGGTGTGATCTGCGCGGCGATCAGTGGATGTTGGGGCCGGAGCAGCCCTACGAGCGCGTCGGGGATGTGGGGAATGTGGTGTTTCCGTGCGGGTACACCCTGGCGCCCGATGGCGATGCGTTCGCGCTGTATTACGGCGCCGCCGACACCTGCATTGGCCTGGCGACTGGCAGCGTGCTGTCACTGTTGGATTGGCTGCACCGTCACGGCCAGCCCAGCGTGCCCCTCAAACACTGAGCGGGAAGCGTTGGTGCCGGTGGTGGGACTCGAACCCACAAGCCCTTGCGGGCAACAGTTTTTGAGACTGCCGCGTATACCGTTCCGCCACACCGGCCGGTGTGTTTGGCGCGCCGCTCTCTGAGCGTGCGCCGCGCTCAGCATACCACCGGGCGCGCCGGGCGGCAAGTGCGCCGCCCGTCGTGCCCAGGCGGCTGCTCTGGCCTCTTTCTTGCGGCCAGAGCGCAGTGAGGGAGCCGGCATCCGGCATGTTGATAGTCAAAGACTCAAAGACCGCGCCCATTTCACGACAGAAGGAGGCCAGAGTGACCGACCACTCTACCACCGCCATCGCCCGCGCCTTCACCGAGGCTTGGACCAGTCGCGACCTGGACACGGCTGGTAGCTACCTGGCGGAGGACATCGTCTTCGATGGCCCGCTGGGCCACGTGCAAGGCAAGAGCGCGTATCTGGAGAGCCTCCATGGCCTCGCTCAATCGCTCCCCGTCACCGGCCTGCGCGTGCTGGCCGTGTTTGGCGATGACACGCGGGCGCTCATCATGTATGAGATGACCACCGGCCGGTTCGGCACACTGACCTGCGCCAAACTCTTGACCTTCAGTGGTGATAAGATTCAGACGGACCGGCTTACGTTCGACAGCTACGAGCTCCGGAAAGCCCAGGGCGGGTAAGCGCCAGGAAGCTAGGCGGTACGCCATGTCGGATGCGCTGATCGTCGTCGATGTGCAGAACGACTTCTGCCCGGGCGGGGCGCTGGCGGTGCCCGAGGGCGACGCGGTGGTGCCGGTGCTCAACGCCTATCTCGCGCGCGCGACGGCCGCCGGCCTGCCAATTTACGCCTCGCGCGACTGGCATCCGCAGCGTACCGCTCACTTCGCTTCCTTCGGTGGCCCCTGGCCGGTGCACTGCGTGCGAGACACCAGCGGCGCCGCATTCCATCCCGCGCTCCAGCTGCCGCCAGCCACGTCGCTCGTCACCAAAGGCACCAGCGAACGCGACGAAGGGTATTCGGCGTTCGAAGGCACCCTGCCCGATGGTCGCGATCTCGCGACGGCCCTGCGTGCCGCCGGCGTCAGCCGCGTCTACGTTGGCGGGTTGGCCACTGACTATTGTGTGCGCGCGACGGTGCTCGCCGCGCGCAAGGACGGCTTCGTGGTCATCTGGCTGCGCGATGCATCGCGCGCGGTCGAGGTGCGATCCGGCGATGGCGCGCGCGCGGCCGCTGAGATGCTGGCCGCGGGCGCCACCGCTGGCACGCTGGCGGATTTTCACCCGGTGTCGTAGTGCTCTCGAGTTGCGTGCGCGGCGGTCGTCGCGCGTTCCTGCGCGCTCCACCTGAGGTTGACCCAACTCTGTCGTTGGTGGTGTCTGCCTGTTCCCGCCGCGTGCAGACGCCTGGCCCGCCGTGCGGCGGAGAGGAGCTTCGGTGATGCCGATCGAACAGTTCCAACTGGATGGCCTGGGCCATCTCTCGTATCTGGTGGTTGATGACGCCAGCGGCGCGGCGGCGGTGGTCGATCCGCGTCGCGATGTTGCCATCTATCTCGCGGCGGCCGGCCGGCACGGCGCGCACATCACCCATATCCTGGAAACCCATCTCCATAATGACTATGTCAGCGGTGCGCGTGAGCTGGCCGCGCGTACCGGCGCCGCCATCGTCATCGGCGCCGGCGCCCAGGCCGCCTACCCTCACCTGCCCGCGCGCGATGGCGAGCGCTTCCCAGTCGGGGAGCTCACCTTCGAGGTGCTGGCGACGCCCGGCCACACGCCCGAGCACGTCAGCTATGCGCTGCGCGCGGCGCACGCGCCCCACCCGCACGCCGTCTTCACTGGCGGCAGCATGCTCGTCGGGGGCGCGGGACGCACCGATCTGCTGCCCAGCGAGAGCACATTGGCCCTCACCCATCAGCAATATCACTCGTTGCGCCGGCTACTCGATACCCTGCCTGACACCACCCTGGTCTATCCCACGCACGGCGCCGGCTCGTTCTGCACCGCGGGCGGTGGCGGGTTGGACCTGGCGAGCACGATCGCCCAGGAGCGCGTGGCCAGCCCGGCGGCGCAGTCCAGCGACGAGGATGACTTCACGCGCCGTCAGATGGCCAGTTTCACTGCCTACCCCAGCTACTATGCCCACATGCGCGCGATCAACCAGCGTGGCCCGCGCATCCTCGGCGAGCTGCCGGTGCCGGCCGCGCTTGCGCCGCGGGCCGTCCATACCCGCCAGCACAAAGGGACCGCGCTGGTGGATAGCCGCAGGCGCGACGCCTTCGCACGCGAACATGTACCCGGCTCACTCAATATCGAGCTGGATGCCTCCTTCGGCACCTACGCCGGCTGGATCCTGCCCTTCAACGCGCCGCTGATGTTGGTGGTGGAGGATGAGGCGGGGCAGGCCGAGGCGGTGGTGCAGCTCATCCGTATCGGCTACGAGCGCATCGCGGGCACGCTGCGCGGCGGTGTCGCGGCCTGGCAAGCGGACGGCTACCCCGTCGCCGCGTTCGAGCGCATCGACATCGACCAGCTCTACGCGCGCTGGCAGGGCGCCGACCCCCCGGCGATTGTGGATGTGCGGCGCGAGGATGAGTGGCGCGGCGGCCACATTCCCGGCGCGCGGCATATATCTGTCGCCGATCTGCCCCAGCGCGCCGACGAGGTGCCGCGCGATCGGCCCGTCGCCGTCATCTGCGCCTCGGGCTATCGCGCCGCGATCGGGGCCAGCATCCTGGCCGCCACCGGTCACACGGTGACCGCGGTCCAGGGCGGTGTCCCCGACTGGCTGCTCATGCGCCATCCCATTGTCAGCGGTGGTGACGACGCGCCAACGTCGCCTGGCGGCCAGGCGGGAGATGCCACCCACGCCCACCCATGAGCGGGCCATGTAGCGCTGGAGCGGGAGACAGGGTGTCGCGCGTGACCTAACTCGCCGCCGGCTGTGGCGCGCCATCGCGCGGGGTGTGGCTGGTGTCCAGATCGTCGTAGCCGTGATGACGCCGATCCACAAAATAGCCACTGCCGCCGCACTCTTTGGCCTTGCGTTTGACCTCGGCGGCGATGCGGCTCACCTCTTCGACACTGGTCAGCGGGCGGTGCAGATTGGTCACCACACCGATCGAGAGGGTCACAAGGGGGAAACTGCGCTCCTGTCCCTGGCGATCGCGCGCCAACAACACGCCGCGTCGCTGGTCGTCGTCGGAATAGAGCGTCTGGCTGCGGGCATCGAAGCGGCGGATCAACTCCTGGCAGAGCAGGTCGATCCGCTCGGGAGCCGTGATGACGACAAAGTCATCGCCGCCAATGTGCCCCACGAAGTCGGTGAGACTCCCCACCTCGCGCACCGTGTCAATCGCCGTCTGTCCCGTCAGCCGGATCAGGTCGTTGCCCCGCAAGAATCCATACACGTCGTTGTAGGCCTTGAAATGGTCCAGGTCGAGGTACAGAATGGCCCAGGGCGCCGTCTCGCGCAGTTGCTGGCTGATGGCGCGCTCCACCTGCAGGCCACTGGGCAATCCCGTCAGCGGCGACAGCAGGTTCTGCTCGACGTGGCGCAACTGGGTGCGAATCCGCGCCAGCAGTTCTTCGGTATTGAACGGCTTGGTCAGATAGTCATCAACGCGCGTGTCGAACGCGCGCACCTTGTCCGCCGTATCGTGCCGCGCGCTGAGCATCACCACCGGGATGTGTGCCGTTTTGACATTGGCGCGCAACTGGCGTGCCACTTCAAGGCCGTCCATCCGCGGCAGCATCAGATCGAGCAGCACCAGATGGGGCACCTCGCGCAAGGCGTATTCCACCGCGGCCTCGCCCGTCTCGGCAACCAGCGTGGCAAAGCCTTCAACCTCCAGCATCGAGCACAACATGCGCACGACGAGCGGGTCATCCTCCACCACCAGCACCAAATGGGTGAAGGGAGATTCCTCGACCGCCGGCACCTGCATGCGCGCGCTCCTTAACCATAACGTTGGGCTTCTGGTGCATTATACGAACGCCGTTGCGCGCGTGTCCAACCAGATAAACGGCAATCGGTGGTTCAGTAACCGGTCGGGCGCTGGATAGCACCTGATCGCCGCCGGCTCGCGAATAGCTCCTCCACGATCCTATTTGGCCGTGTCGCGCCGCTGATCCTCCTCTGTCGAGGTGCGCTGGTCGCGCACAATGGCCTCGAGCTGGCCGGGGATGGCATCCAGCACCCGCTGGCGATGCTTGGGCAGCAAATCATCAGGCAGATTGTCGGGCGCGAACCAGCCGGTCTCCGACACCTCGTTGCTGGTGCCGATAGCGTCCTCCTGGTCCGGCGGCAGGGCACAGAGGAAGGTCAGCACCACTTCGTTTTTCTGCGGCTTGGAGTACACGCCCACCAGGCGTACGATCTCGATCGCGACGCACACTTCCTCACGGACTTCGCGCCGCAGACCCTCCTCGACCGTCTCGCCCGGCTCGACCCCGCCGCCCGGCAGATTCCACCAGCCGATATCGCGCCGGCGCGCCAGCAACACCTGGCCCGCGCGCGCGATGACGGCGAACGCGCCGATGCGAAAATGCCCCTTTTCCGACCGGCGCGCGCCGGCGGGTTGGGCGACGCGCCGCTCCTTGCGCCGCACCGCGCCGGTAGCGCGGCTCTTGCCGCGTCCCTGAGAGGGGTTGCGGTCTCCCGCTTCGCTAGCTCCGGCTCCCACACGTCTCTTCCTTTCACCTGTGGTGCGTCCGCCGCCCGTCGCGCCAACCGCCAGTGCCAGAACACTCGTGGGCTTAAGTATAACGTGGGCATGGGCCGGCGTGCTTTTGCCAGACCAAAGGGCTGGCCCAACCTGGGGATCGCTGGCTCGGCTCGGCGCCCAAATACCACCCGTTCGCGCGCACCCCAAAGTACGGGCAGGGGTTGCAATACCCCAGGAATCTGCTACACTGCGCAGAGTGCGACCGGCGCCGCACGCCCTCGCGCGCCGTGCCTCGCGTTGCACTCGCGACGGGGCCACCAGCGCGGTCCGGGCCACCACGCATCACGACCACCGACAGCAGGAGGACCTATGGCCAGTGGCCCCGACGTGGCGCGTGCCGCCGACTCCGATTCCACGCCCTCCACAGCGAGTGCGCCCGCGGCGCCAGACGAGCCAGGCGTAGTCGCTGGCGCAGCCGGCTCTGCGCCGCTGCCCGGCCCACTGACCTGGCGCGGCCTCTCTGTCGTGTTGCCCGCCTACAATGAAGAGGCCGTCATCGCCCAGACCGTCGCGCGTTGTGTCGCGGTGCTACACCAGTTGGCGCCGGACTACGAGATCATCGTGGTGGATGATGGCTCGCGCGACCGCACCGGCGAGGTCGCCGAGGCGCTGGCAGCCGCCAATCCACGCATCCGTGTCGTGCACAATCGCCCCAACCGCGGCTACGGCGGCGCGCTGATCGCGGGCTTCAACGCGGCCTCCAAGTCGCTGAGCTTTTTTATGGACGCCGACGGCCAGTTCGACATCGCCGACATCGGCTCGCTCGTGCGTCTGCGCGAGCAAGGCCACCGTGTGGTGCTAGGCTACCGCGAACATCGGCGCGATCCGCTGCCCCGGCTGGTCAATGCCTGGGGCTGGAAAATGCTCGTCGGCGTGCTCTTCGGGGTGCGGGTGCGCGACGTCGATTGCGCCTTCAAGCTCTACGATACCAACCTGGTGCGTATCCTGAATGTGCAATCCGCGGGTGCGATGGTCAACACCGAGATGCTGGCCAAGCTGGCCAAGATGCGGGTGGCCTGGGTCGAAGTGCCCGTGCGGCACCTGCCCCGCCTGCATGGCAGCGCCACCGGCGCCAATCTGCGGGTGATCGCGCGGGCCTTCCGCGAGTTGCCGCATCTGCGCGCGAAGCTGCGCCACTGGACGGCCACGATGCCCCCCGAAGAACCCGCCCCCACGCCGCCGAGCGACTGAGCGACTACGCTTTGTCTGATCCGGCTGCCTGGCCGCTCAGCGTGCGCGCGAGACGCAGGGCCGCTTCTCGCGTGGCCACCGCGCCCTCGATCTGGGCCGCGCGCACTCCCGCCAGCACACGGCCCAGATCCGGCCCCGCCCGCAGTCCCAACTCCCGCATCAGCAAATCGCCATCCACCAGCGCCGCGGGTAGCACGCGCTCGCGCGCCGCGAAAAACACCGCGAGCAGCCGCGCCGCCCGCCGCGCCAGCGCATCCTCGCTCCCATGCGCGGTGTTGCCCCCGTGCACATTGGCCCGCGCGCAGGCCACCGCGACCACCAGCGCCT
>DASYGC010000557.1:0-2551 GCA_036000225.1 Ktedonobacterales bacterium
ACGCCGGTCAGCAGCGTGGGGCGGTAGAAGTGACCATGGACCAGGTCGCCCTCGCGGGCGGGCTGGCCACCAGTGGCGATGCGCGCGCCGTCCGCGCGCGCGACCTCCATGAAGCTGTGGATGCGTTCCAACTGGCCGGCATTGACGACGGGACCGACCTCGGTGGCGGGATCGAGACCGTTGCCCAGGCGCAGCCGCTTGATGCGCTCGACCAGCCGGTGTTCCAGTTCGTCGCGCACGCCGCGCTGCGCGATCAGCCGGCTGCAGGCGGTGCAGCGCTGGCCGGTGGTGCCAAAGGCGCTCCAGAGGATGCCTTCGACGGCCAGATCGAGGTCGGCGTCATCCAGCACCATCACCGCGTTCTTGCCGCCCAGTTCCAGGGCGACGCGCTTGAGCTGGCGCGCGGCGGCGACATTGACCTCACGGCCCACCTCGTTGGAGCCAGTGAAGGAAATGGCGGCGACTTCGGGATGCTGGACCAGTGGCATGCCGACCTCGCTTCCACCGCCGGTGACGATGTTGAGCACGCCCGGCGGCAGCCCCGCCTCCTCGAAGACCTCCACCAGCTTGATCGCCGAGAGTGGGGTGTCGCTGGCCGGCTTGAGCACGATAGTGTTGCCAGCGATCAGGGCGGCCATGGTCTTCCAACTGGGGATGGCGATGGGGAAGTTCCAGGGGGTGATGCAGGCGACGACACCCAGTGGATCGCGCACGGCCAACGCCGCCTTGTTGGGCAGTTCGGCGGGGACGCTCTGACCGAACAGGCGACGGCCCTCACCGGCCATGTAGTAGGCCATGTCAATGCCTTCCTGCACGTCGCCCAGCGCCTCGACCAGCACCTTACCCATCTCCTCGGTCATCGAGCGGGCGATTTCCTCTTTGCGCCGCGCGAGGATTGCGCCGACGCGATAGAGGATCTCGCCGCGCCGTGGCGCGGGATGTTTGCGCCAGCTGGCGAAGGCAACCTGCGCGGCGGTGACGGCGCGGTCAACGTCCGCCTGGGCCGAACGGGCGAAGTGGCCGATCAGCGCGCCGGTGGCGGGATTACGGTTCTCGCCGGTGGCGCCGCTGGCGGCGGCGACCCACTGGCCGGCGATGTAGTTATGATAGTTAGGTGCTTCACTCATGCCTGGATCTCCTTCATAGATCTGCCTCATCAGCCTCTGCGTGGGAGAGGTCAGACTTCAGTATGCGCAGTGGGGCGATGAGGTATGCCACACTCTGGCACAAAAATGGCCTCGATACCGTCAGCGGATGTGTCTCAGTGCCGGTACAGGGGCCGCCGCTGGTGGTGAACGGCACATGACACATCTCTGTTATGCTTCGGTTAACGCTGACTCCGCGGTTTGGAGTGACCAGAGAGGGCCATTTTGCCAGGGGGGGACGCCAGAAGCAGTGCTCGTGGGGAGGAAAACGGCGCCATGGCGTCGCGGTAGTACAAGCACAACAGGAGTGGAGGGACCATGATCTACGAATTGGCACTGGGAGACTACCCTCGCGTTCAGGCCCTCGTCGCCGGTCTGAGTGCGCACCTGGCATCACCGCCGTGATTGAAGGGAGTTTCGTGAACGTGGCGTACGCACCGGACAACTGGGAGTCCACGTTTCCCGCGCTCTTACCCTGCAAATTCGCGCGCCCCTATGCCCGGCACTACTATACTTTGCGGCACTTTCGGCTGCCGGATTGGCGAGCGCGGATGCCGCCCGGGTATGAGATGGTCCGCGTTGATGAAGCGTTGCTTGCCCGCCAGGATCTGGCACATCTCGACGACGTACAAGAGTGGATCAGCGCCTGGACTGATTTTGCGCGTGATGGATTTGGCTTTTGCCTGCTAGACGGGGCCACCATCGTGGCGCACTGTCTGGCGGATTGCGTGAGCGGAAGCCGGTGTGAAATTGGGATCGTGACCCACCGCGACTATCGCCGCCGTGGGCTGGGCACTCTTGCGGTGGCCGCGACCGTGGAGTATTGCCTGGAGCGGCACCTGCCGAACATCGGCTGGCATTGTTGGGCCAACAATCGGGGATCGCAACGGCTGGCGGAAAACGTGGGATTTGGGCTCGCTGGCACTTACGCGCAATATGCCAATGGCGGGGTGGCAGAGAACCCCGACGACCTCACCCCAGCGGAATGGCGGGCCCACGGCGAGTTCTTCGAGCGCGATTTTGAGATGCTCAGCCACCATGCCCAATGGATGGCCTGGCGCGCCGCGCAGGCGCGAGCATTGGCCGGAGAACATGCGCAAGCATTCACTCTCCTGCAGCGTCTGGCGGAGAGTGGCACGATGCCGCCGGAGTGGGAGGGCTGGCTTCAGGAGGGTTGGGCGTTTGCCGGCTTGCGGCGTGAGCGAGGGTGGCTCGCGCTCCTCGCACGCGTCCAAGGGGTCCGTCCGACGGAAGGGGAGGCAGAACGCTGAGGCAAATTCGCGCGGCCGGGCGGGAGGCGCCATCCTGCTGGTGGAACAGCCGGGAGCCGACGTCCGTGGCGAGTGCATAAACGACGGGTAGATATGCCGATCAGATGCTGATCTGGTCCACTGCGGCGAGCAGCG
>DASYGC010000558.1:0-6663 GCA_036000225.1 Ktedonobacterales bacterium
AGCCGCGCGCCCAGCCCCGCCGCCACCGGAAAGGCGCGCAGCACCAGCAATCCGCCGGCCAGCAAGAGCAGGGCGGGCGCCGCGAACAGGAGCGGACTGCTGGCGGTCTGGCCCAACTCCGTGCGCGCGCCCAGCCCGCCGAAGAGGCTGAGGTCCACATACGCCAGCACGCAGATGACCGCCAGCGCGATATCCAGATAGAAGCGTCGCCAGAATGGTTGGTGATTGGCGCGGCCCTGCTCGCGCCGGAACGCCAGCACATCCATACGAGCCGCCTGCCAGGTGGCCACCAGCACCGCGCCCACCCCCAGCGCGGCGCCCACCAGCGCCGGAACGATTACCGCGCTCGGCCGCGCCAGCCCGGTCAGGAACCCGCTGCTCACACCGGTGGCATCGAGCGCCGCGGCCGGCACGAACGAGCGGACCAGCGCCACGGCCACCAGCGCCGCCAGCCAGGGACCCGCCAGTGCCGCCGCGATACCCAGCACGCTGCCTTGCAACGCATACCCCCCCAGTACCTGCCAGCCACTGGCGCCCCGGCTGCGCAGCGTGGCGATCTCGAGCGCCTGCGCTTCGACCAGCAGGCCCGCCATGGCCCCCACGAAGAGCAGCGCGAGGCCCTCCAACTGGATGGCTACCGCGAAGAGTGGTTGGGTGATGAGAGCGAGTTGGGCTACCACTGACCGCAGAGTCGCATCGAGCTGGGTGAAGATATGGACCTGTGGCGGCGCGGCTTCGGCCGTCAGGTAGGGGAGCTGATTGTTGATGTCGTGCTCGAACTGGATAACCTGATCGGCCACCGTACTCATGGTGGCACTGGTGATCCGCGTGGGGTCGGCATAGAAGATCCAGTGGCGTTCGGTCCCGAGGCTCGGCGCGTTCGCGGCGATCGCCTGCAGCGAAGGCTGATCGAGCAGAATCGGATAGATAAAGAGCTGGCCGTTGGCGAGATCGATCGGCACCGTGGCGAAGTTGCGCCCATTCCAGAAGTTGTCGTCGAGCTGATTGGGTTGCCATACGCCGGCGACGCGCACGGCGACGAGCTGCGAGCCGCCAGGCACCCCCACACTCAGCGTATCCCCGACGTGCACATTGCGCTGCTGGGCCATCGCCAGCGTAATCAGCGCGTCGGGCGGATCGGTGCTGCCAGCGGGCAGGGGTTGGGGAAAATGCCCCGCCAGCAGCGACATATGTGGGCCGGCCTGGGTATAGTCATAGGCGAGCAGTTGGGCCTGCGCTTGATTGGGAGAGAGCACGGCCGGCTGGTCGTTGATCAGCGCGAACGGCAGCGTGGCGGTCACAGAGGCCGTGGTGACGTCGGGTGCGGTGAAGGCGCCCAGCCGGCTCTGGCCGATCTGGCGCACGAGGGCGTCTTCCTGCTGCGTCTTGTTCTGAAGCGCCACGAGCGCGTCCTGGGGAGTGCCGGTGGGCTTACCGTAGGGATTGAAGAAGGCATGATCGTTGTCGGCGACCACGATCTCGACATTGCGCCCGGCGGGTCCACGCGCGTTCAGGACCGACTGTAACTGGACATTGCCAACCAGCGTGCTATAGAGCGGAACGGTGCACAACAGCACGACGGCGACGAGTATCCCCAACCCAGCGGCCAGTAGCAGACGCCAGCCATGGCGCAAGTTGCCGCGCACGAGGTGTACCACCGCGATCGGCGACGCGCGGTTCCCACGCCAGAGGGTCGCGCTGGGGTCCAGGGTGTCTGGTTGCGGCTGCGGTGGATTCGGCGCGAGCGGCTTTGTCGCCTGATCGGTGCTCTTCGCGGCCATGCGCTGCCCTCCCGCGGTGGTGATCCATCTCTTTGCTACATACTACGTTGGCAGCGAGTCTCCATCTCTCACAGTATAGTGCCCCGATACGTGAGATGGTCGCTGGCGCGTCACCCAGTGTAACAGCCAACTTGCGCCTTGCTGCCAGTGCATGCTAGGATGCTCGCACACTCGCCCCACCCGCGGCGACGTAAGCGGGTATGTCTGGGCGCGCGGGCCACCCGATGCACATAGAGAGAAGCAGTGTACCATGGGACTTTTCGGAGCGAAACCACAGCACCGCGCCCCACAGGGACGCCGATTCGGACGCGACCTTGCCCACCACGAGCACGCGGGCTGGCGCAAACTGGTGCTGGTGCGCCACGGCCAGACCGATTTCAACGTCAAGCATCTGCTGCCGGGGCAATTGCCCGACATCCACCTGAACGCGCATGGCCAGCGCGAGGCCCAGGCGACCGCGGAGGCGCTGCGCACGCTGCCGCTGACGGCTATCGTAGCATCCCCGCTGGAACGCGCGCTCGAAACCGCCGGCTATATCAATGAAGGTCGGGGGCTCGAAATCCGCCAGGATCGTGACCTGCTCGACACCAACTACGGTCCGTACAGCGGCAAATGTTTTGATGATCTGGACAAGCAGGGCGGCGCCTGGGCGAAGTTCACGTCCGATCCGCTGCACGCGCCGGGAGGGGTCGAAAGCTTCGCGGCCGTGCAACAGCGCGCTGTGCGCGCGGCTGAGCGCTGGCGCCGGGAAGGCGACGTGGGCGAGTGGGTGGCATTGGTGACGCATGCCGACCTGGTCAAGATGATTGTCGGGCACTACCTGGGTATTCCGCTGGGACGTATCCCGCTCGTCAACATGGACAACGCGTCAGTCTCGCTGCTCACCTTCCATCCCGACCCGACGCAGCCGCCGACGTTGCTCTGCTTCAACTGGACATCGCCGGCGGCATGGCTGGCTGCCACCGCGAAGGTTTGATCGCGCCGCTCGTCAGCGAACCATGTGCGTCCCGGCACTCTGGTACCGATTCCTGACCTCACCTAGACGAACTGCCTATTCCGCAGCGGTACACGCTCAGCTATACTAACCGCTATTGTCGCCGCCTGCACCGTGCCGTGGCGAGTGGCCGGTGAATGGCAGTCAACCGGGAGTCGGAGAGGTAGCACCGATGCACCAGAAACATGCGCCAGCGGGTCATCGTCGAGTTGGCCGCTTTCGACTCGCCATCAGATCAGCGAGACTGGGTGTACTGGGCGCCCTGTTGGTGCTCGGCAGTGCCGCGCTGGCGGGCAGCCCGCCGGTCCATGCCGCGACCGCGGATGATTGGCCGACCTATCTCTATGGTGCGAATCACCAGAGCGACAATGTCAATTTCACCGCCTTTGGCATCAGCGGTGCCCCGGGCCTGAAGACGAAGTGGCGCTATACCACGGGCGGCAGTATCGAATCCAATCCAGCGGTGGCCACTGTCGCGAACGCGACCGCCCCGGCCTGCGCCGGCGCCAGCACACCCATCGCCTTCTTCGGCGCCTGGGATGGCGACCTGTACGCCGTCAACGCGACGACGGGAGCCCTCTGCTGGCGAACGTTCCTGGCCACGGATGTGCTCTCACCGCCCAGTAGCAGTTGTCTCAACGCGCTGGGCGTCACGTCGTCGCCAACCGTCGCGACGGTCACCATCGCGGGGGTCCCGACGCAGGTCGTCTATGTTGGCGCGTCGGATATCCTCTTCGCGCTCGCGGCGACCAGTGGGCACGTGCTGTGGCAGGTGCCGCTCGCCGGCAAACAGGTGGGCACGTTCAGTCCCGCGTATATCTGGTCATCGCCGACGTATGCGCCAGCCAACAACATCGTCTATACGTCAACCGCCTCCTTCTGCGACGCGAAGTCCGCGACCGATGGCGGCGTGTACGCGCTCGATGCGAGCGCGGGCACCCTCAAGGCATCGATTCAGTTCGCGCCCAACCAGGCACCCGGCCCAGGCGTGTGGGGGTCGCCGACCGTCAGCCCCAGCCAGGGGATCGTGTACGTCGCGACTGGCAACGGCTTTACGGTCAGCAACGGCGGGGTCCAGCAATTCTGTGGCAGCAAGCAGCCGCTCAGCTGCTCGGTGATCGCGCTGAACTGGACGACGCTGGCGGTGGTGACGCAGTGGCAGGTACCCACCTCGCAGGCGCTCGCCGATGGCGATTTCGGGACCACGCCGGTGCTCTTCCCTGGTCCGGGCGGAGCCACCTGGCTGGGCGCCGGCAACAAGAACGGCTGGTACTATGTCTTTGATACCGCCGCCCTGGCAGCCGGCCCGCAATGGGAAAAGAAGATGGCGAACGGCGGCAACAACTCAGTTGACGGCATTCTGGCTCCGGCGGCCTACTACGCGGGAACGGTATCCAGCGGTGGCAATAGCTGCACGGGCGCGCTCTTCATCGCCGGCGGCGTGACTACGCTGGGCCATACGTCCTTCGGCGGCAGCATTGCCGCACTCTGCGCGCTCACGGGACTCTCGCTCTGGCAGCAGGGCACGTCAGGCCACATGCTCGCCGCCCCCACGCTGGCCAATGGACTGCTGGCCGACGAGCAGGGTGGGACGGTTGAGCTGCGCGATTGGTCGAGTGGCGCGCTCCTCTTTCATCTCACGTCGGGAGGCGCGATGCATGGCGCGGCGAGCTTCGCGAATGGCCGGCTCTATATCGGGTCAGCGAATCAGAGCCTGTATGCCATCGGGCCATAACCCATCACACCAGTTCGGCATGCGGCAATCCGCCATATCCTCCCCGCGAATGGAGCACAGGTCGTCCGCGCGTCGGGCCTCCGGTCTGATACCCAGTTTACGCCTAACGAGACCCAGAGGGCACACCCGTGCGCGACTACGAAGCCTAACGAGACCCAGAGCGACGCTGTGCTACACACGTGCGCGCCCATGCGCGACGAGGAAGCCTAACGAGGGCCAAACGATAACGGGACCCAGAGCGCACACCCGTGCGCGACGACGAAACGCCACGGATCGCCCGAACTTGGTGTTACGCCCAACCAGCTTTCGCCGCCATATAATGGGTACGGTACCGATCAGGCGATCGGGAAGGTCCAGCGGCGGACGGCGGCAGACATGGCGAGCACCGAGGGCGAGACCAGCCACATGCCCGGCGATGACTTCGCGGCCGAGGTCAGCGACCTCGATCCCGCGCGCGTGGACGTTACCGGAGATGCGCCAGTGCGCCCGCGCGTGGGTCTGGAGGTGCTGGCCTCCATCGCCGCGCCACGCGACGGACGGCTGGCGCGCCAGCGGCGCACCATGCGCCAGCTCACCATCGTTGGGGTGGTGGCGCTGGCGTTGCTGGTCGTGCTGGGGAGCTTTCCGGGGATTCGGGGGCGCGCGAGCACCGCGCTCTTCGGCGTGGCGCCCACGCCGAGCGCGACGCTGGAGCAAGGGGCAGGTTATGTCTACGTCGCCGCTGGACCAGCCTGGGCGCGGGTAACGATTGACGGCCGGCCAGTGGCGCGACTGCCGATCATCGGGGTTGATCGGCCGCTGTGGTTGCCGCGTGGACGCCACCAGATCACCTGGCAGGCGACGCCGTTCGCACCGATCCACTGCACGCTCTCGACCCCGATCGCGGGGAGCGACACCTGTCCCTATGATCGTATCGTCGTAAGCCAGCCGGCGGCCACGTCCGGCCAGTGGGTCATCACGCTCTTCCCCACGCTGGCAATGCTCGCCGCGGAGCAGCGCGCGGCGCTGGCGGACGCGGCGCAGGCGGCGCTCGATACGCTCAGTTCGTCAGCCACGATCCAACCGGGCGAACGCTATAGCACCCTCTACGCTTACCTGATGGCAACGCGGCCGCTGCGCGCGACCCTGAGTTTTCAGCTGGTGACCGATGCCACGCAGGTCAAATACTGCGTGAACGGTGGTGGCGATCAGGGATGTAGCGCGCTGGGGCAGGACTGCGTCCAGTTCTGCACGGTGCCGGCGGCCGGATCAGTGGGATACTGGAGCATCTACGCGGTCGCGCACATGCTCTGGACGTTCGCAACACCCAGCGGGCAAGTGGTGACCACGCCCCAGAACGACGTGTATGACGGATCCGGCACCGCCGGGGTCCTCGTGCCGCTGCGCGTCACCTGGGATGGGGCGCACTGGGCAGTCACGGCGCAGACCACGGAGCCACCGGCTGCTTACATCAGCTACCTGAATCCCCCAATCGCCGGAGTGAGTATCGATCCCGCCTGCCTCACGCTGCAGCAGGAGATCAACAACCAGGGGCTATTGCCCACGCCTACCGACTCGCTCTATGACATTCTCACCTGGCGGGACGTCGCGGCGCCGCAGCGCGCCGATGGGTGCGTGGCCATCGCCACGGCTGGCGACTACACCGTAGTCCCGACACCCACCGTCGCGCCGCCAGCCGCGCTGCTGCTGCGGCGCTTCGGGGTGGTGCTGGCGGCCAATGCCGTGGCGCGGCGGCTCTGGCCGTCGCTGCCCGTGGCCGATGCCGCCGAACAGCAGTTGGCGCAAAAGCTCGCCGCGCAGCTTGTGGGGAGCGCGACGGGCGGCACGGGAAACTCGCGGTGATGCGACGTGCGGATCACGCCAGCAAATACGGCAGGCTCACCAGCACCGGCGGATCAATGAGGCGCGGGCGCCGCAGCCACACATCACGCCGCGCGGGCGGCAGGCCAGCGCGCACCACCACAGGCCGCTCGCTGGTCGCGATCAGGATGTTGTCGCCGGGCAGCAGGTAGCCCCGCGCGCCAGCCGCATGGGGCACCGCCGCCACCAGCAGGTGATAGCGTCCCGCGGGCACCGGTCGCAGATGGTAGGCGCCGGGCATGGTGAGCAGTGTGCCCGCCACCGGCGGTCCCTGTGGCACCGCGCTGGGAAAG
>DASYGC010000559.1:0-1614 GCA_036000225.1 Ktedonobacterales bacterium
TGCTTCGTCAATGGCCGCCACGCGTGGTGCCGAACCCTCTTCGCCCAGCGCGCGGGCGTAGGCCTCCAGCACATCGCTGCGCCGCAGCAGTCCAACGGGCCGCGCCGATCCTGGCGCGACGACGGGCAACTGGCGCAAGCCGAGCCGGCTCATGCGCCGCGCCGCCGCGCGTAGCGTCTCGTCGGGGCGCGCGCTTACCAGCCGGCGCACGGCTACATCGCCCGCCGTCAACGTACGGCCAGCCTCCGTGGGCGCACGGGCTTGCAGGTCCGAGCGCGTGACGATGCCAGCCAGCTCCCCTGCCGCGTCCACCACCAGCAGCGCGCGTCCGAACGCGTCCAGGCGCGCCTGTACCCCCGCCAGTGGCTCGGACTCCACGATCAGCCGCGGGGTGCGCAGCATCGCCTGCGCCACGGTGATCGTCATCAGTGGGTCGCCATCCCCATGTGCCTGGCTGGGGCTGCGCTGGAGCGCGGCGGCTTCCGCTGGCGCACCGCCGTCCGTGTCTGCTGGCGCGTCCGGCGGGCCAGCCGCGGTGGTGCTGACGCTGACTGCATCATCCTCAGCGTTGTCCTCAGCGTCGTCGGTCTCCAGCAGCACCTGCCGCGAGGGATCCCGGCTCGACACCTCCGCCACGCGGGCCGGACCACCGCGCGGCACGGCGCCGGCCGGCGGATAAGGCGCGCGCGCCCGCGAACCAGCGGCGACCGCGACATCCTCCGTCGCGGTCGCCCCATTGGTTGTCGGCACAGGCAGTGACGCGCTCGAATCGGCCGGGCCGGTCGCCAGGATCGGCTGGCGCAGCAGGCGCCCGATAGTCTTGAGCGTCACCACTCCCAGCAGGCGATTTGGGTCGGCGCGGTCCACCACCGCCAGCTGGCGCAGCCCACGTTGCGCCATGCGCAGCCACGCCTGGTAGAGCGGCTCATCGGGATACACGCGCACCACGCGGCGCGACATGATCTGGCGCGCGTGAGTGATCGCGGCATCACGCGCTGGCACCCGCGCAATATCCGCCGCGGTCACCAGTCCGATCAGCCGGCCGTCCGCCACGATGGGGATGCTCGCCACCTGCTGCGCGCCAAGCAGCCGGGAGAGATCGGCCACTGGCGTATCCAGCCGCGCGGTGGCCCTGCCGGGACCCATCGCCTGGGCCACACGCAGACTCTGCAAGAGCGGCAGCGCGTAGTCGTCCTTGTGCGCGGGCGAGTCGAGCCGGGTGTCCACCTGGCTCTCATAGATGCTGGTCTCGCCAGTGACCAGATAGGCGACCATCGTGGCCAGCATGGCGGGCACGATCAGCGAATACTCGCCGGTCATCTCCGCCACCATCAGGATCACCGCCAGCGGTGCCTTGGCGATGCCACCGAAGAAGGCGCCCATCCCCACGACGACGAAGGCGCCCGGTGGTGTGTTGCCCAGCATCCAGGGCGTCCACGTATGCAGCCCGCTCCACAGCGCACCACCCAAGAAGCCGCCGATCACCATTCCCGGACCGAACACGCCGCCACTGCCCCCGCTGCCGATCGTGAGCGAGGTCGTCACAATCTTGACGAAGACCAGCGCCAGCATCAGCCAGGCGGACAGCACGACGAAGTTGCCCTCAATGCCGAA
>DASYGC010000560.1:0-6975 GCA_036000225.1 Ktedonobacterales bacterium
AACGTGATGAATGCAGGCTCAGGGATTGTCACTGTGGTTGTCCCCGATAGGACGTAGCAGACCATGACCGCTTGCTGGGTCAGCATCAGCCACCCGACTGCTCATCGCCGCACCCTCTGGATCGCCGCCACGCTCTGGGGAACTGCAGGGCTTGCAGGGCTAGCAGGGCTTGCAGGGCTTGCAGGGCTTGCAGGGCTTGCAGGGTGCTCCTCTGCGTTCGCCGACGTGGCGCAACGCGAGATGCCCCAGCCGCCAGTGCCGGCCGCCAGGGCATCGAGGCCATCCGCCACGTGTCCCGCCGTGGCCGCGTGTGTGTCAGGCGCGCCTGCGACGGTATGTGCGGACGAACAGGAAGCCGCCACCGCCGACCGTCACCAGCAGCGCCAGCAGCACGCTCAGCCCGAGCCGCCACCCCAGCGGAAGGCCACCCGAAGAGGCAGCGACTGGCTTCGGCGGACTCGCCGCGGCGCCGGTGGCACCCGTCGCCCGCGTGGCGCCGGAACTCCCCTGCGCGGGATTGCTGGAGCCACTGGGCGCCTGGTAGCCGGTGTCGGGTGATCCGGTATTGGGCGCGCTGCCCGCACCGGCGACATCCAGGCCGGGCACCCCCGCCGGCGTCGGCGTCGGCGTCGGTGCCGCCGCGCAGGTGGGTTTGGTAATGATATCGTTGTTTAAGGTCAGCGCGCCCGCACCGTTGGCTTGTGCTCCGGCCAACAATCGGCCGACAACCGTGACGCTGCGGAGCACCGAGATGTTATCATGCGCCATGACGGTGCCCGCGAAGGTGGTGCTCGCGTCCAGCGTGGCGGCACTGCCGATCTGCCAAAAGACGTTGCACGCCTGGGCGCCATTGGTCAGGACGACGCTGCTACTGGTATTGGCGGTGAGCGTGGACCCCGCCTGGAAGATCCAGACCGCATTGGCGTTGCCCTGGGCGTTGAGTGTGAGCGCCCCGGTGATCCCGATCCCGCTCGCCGTGTTGTAGACGCCAGGCGTCGGCGAGGTCCCCCCGAGGTCCGCGACGATGGGTGTACCACCCGATCGTCCCGCGGCATCGAGATACGCGGTGCGCAAGTCGTTTTTGGCGGTGTGGGCCGCCGGGTTGGTGACGTTGGACGTCCCGCTTACCGTGATGCCGCCGCCCACCGACGTCCCCGGATACAATCCTAGATCCCCATTCACCGTGGTCGCCCCGGTGTTGCTGATCGAGTCGCCCGCGAGCACGCCGTAACTGGTCGCCGTTCCCAGCAGGACCGGGCTCGTCGCAATCGGCGCCGCATGCACGGCTTGCGACGTGAGCGCCGGTGCGCCAAACAGCGCCAGGAGCGCCAGCACCAGGGCGGTTGCTCGAACAGACTTCCACCGCTTGCCAGCTTGCTCGCCGTCAGTTCGGCTCGCCGAAGGGGTGTCCGCGCTCACGGAGCGCGACGGGGTGCGACGCATTAGACCGCTCATATGTTCGGTCCTTTCCTCAAGAATGACAAGACTGCCAAGAACCTGTTACACCGTTGCCGCGAGGACGCAATCTGTTATGGGGAGCAGGCATACATCCCCCCCCCTTCCGCGTGCTCAACCGGATCATACAATCAGAATGACGGCCAGGAGGGCGGGGCGTAACAGGAATAGGGCCGGCGTGAGACGCTGGGTGGTCAAGTCGGCCTAACCCGATATATCCTGTTGTCCACTGGACATGTGACTTTAACAATCGAGCGTGATGAATACAGGCTTCGAATGCTCAGGTGCTCATGCAAGGGTATGAGCACCTGAGCATCTTAGGGGCAGCCATGTTGGAGGTCGTCATCCTTGCCGACCTGATGTATGAAGTGCGCAAGGCAGAAGAAGCGGTTGACAGCACAGTAGGGTAGACTGATCGTGTGACCGGACCGCTGATGGCAACCCACCTACCCGCTGGGGGTATCGCGCGGGGGCGACGAGGAGGTTTGTTCTGGCCGGGGTAGTAACCTGTGTCTACGTGCACAGCGGAAATGCATTTGGTGCGGACGAGGGGGAATCACCATGAGAAAAGTCACCTCCAAAGACGGCACGCCCATCGCGTTCGATCGGTCAGGCCAGGGGTCTGCGCTCATCCTGGTGGGCGGAGCATTTTCCGCGCGCCGGGACGCGGCGGCGTTGGCCGCGGCGTTGGCGCCCTATTTCACCGCATATGCCTACGACCGGCGGGGCCGCGGTGACAGTGGGGACACCACACCGTACGCGGTCGGGCGCGAGGTCGAAGATCTCGCAGCCCTGATCGACGAAGCCGGCGGATCGGCGTTCGTCTATGGTCATTCTTCCGGTGCGGTGCTGGCGCTTGATGCCGCTCGCGCGCTCCCCACCAAGATCGCGAAGCTGGCGCTGTATGAACCACCCTTCATCATTGACACCAGCCGACCTCCTGTGCCGAAGGATTTCGCGGCGCATCTCAATGATCTGGTTGCTTCGGGGCGCCGGGGCGGCGCGGTCGAATACTTCATGACGCAGGTGGGCAGTCCCGCCGAGGTGATTGCCCAGATGCGACTATCGCCGATGTGGCCGGAGTTCGAGCGCATCGCGCACACACTGGTCTACGACGCGACCGTCATCGGTGATACCGAGAGCGGCGATCCACTGTCGCTCGGGAGGTGGGCCTCTGTCACGGTCCCTACGCTCGTGATGGATGGCACTGTGATGATGGGACGCGAGGACCGTCATGCGTTTATGCGCCATGGAGCCGATGCGCTCGCTAGCGTCCTCCCTGATGCGCGGCGGCGCACCCTGGAAGGCCAGGACCACGGTCCGGCTGACGACGTGCTCGCCCCCGCGCTGAAGGCATTTTTCATCGACTGATCGAACGAATTGAAAGGCGAAACCGATGTCACAAGCGAACACACCTGACCTCCCCGCGATGAAACTTGAACTGGTGCCAGTGCCAGTTACCGATGTAGACCGTGCCAAAGCCTTCTATGCGCAGGCTGGCTTCTATCTGGAAGTAGACACGCGGCCCAACGACACCATGCGCGTGGTCCAGTTCACGCCGCCCGGATCGGCGTGTAGCATCGTCTTTGGCACCGGCATGGGTGAAATCACCGATATGAAACCTGGCTCGATCAAGGCGCTGCACCTGGTCGTGGCGGACATCGCCCAGGCCCGTGCGGCCCTCGTCGCACGTGGCGTGGAGGTGGGTGAGGTCACCGACTTCGGTGGCGTGAAGTATGCCGGCTTTGGCGACCCCGATGGCAATTCGTGGCTCTTGCAGGAGTTTCCGCCAGCGCTGCGGCAGCCGGGACAGAGCTTCTACGAGCAGGGGAGCTAGCCTGGATGAGTCTGCGCGAGCACGGCACGGGCCAATTCGAGCGCGTGCTGGAGCGTCAGCACGCCATCGCCATAATCGGCCTCGGCGAGGGCGTCTCGATTGAGCTCGGCAAGCGCCGCGGCACGATCCCGCGCCCGCAACTCGCGCTCTGCCGGATCTGTGAGGTCGTGCGTGTGAGCGCGGCCGCGCTCCGCCGCGGTGTAGAGGCGGAGCGTAGCCTCCCAGGCGCCGAGGCGGCAGGCGTAGCCGGCGACGCGCTCGACCACGCGCCAGCGCGCACGCTGGTCCCCGACGCGGACCTGGACAGCGCTGGCTTCGCGCAGAGCGCCGCTGGCGAGGGCGAGGTCGCCCTGGTCGAACGCGACGCCGGCGACAACGCATAACTCCTGGACCAACGCTGTCACATCGTCCTGCCGGCGCGAGAGCTGTGCCGCCCGCTCGAGATATTCAAGCGCCTCACTCGGGGCACCCAGGCGCCAGCACGCACGCCCCAGGTTGTACAGCCCCAGAGTAATTTGCTCGCCGCGCTCGTCGGACAACCGCTGACTCTCGAGGAGAGTGTCCCGTGCTTGCGCCGGGCGATCCATCAGGAGATAGGTTTCGCCGAGGTTGGCCAGGATGAGGCAGCGCGAGGGTTCGTGCTCGGCGAGCGCGCGACTCATCGCCAGCGCCTCCTGCTCGATGGTCAGCGCCTCGATATAGCGACCCTGGTAAGATCTGAGCTCACCCAGATTGATCAGGCCTATCATCTCGGCGGTCTTGTCTCCCGCCGCGCGGTTGGTCGCCAGGCTCTCCAGCAGCATCGCCTCCGCCCGGTCGAACTCGCCGAGCACCGCCAGCGGATTGGCCAGATAATGGAGCGCCTGCGCGACTTTGGCCGCATCATGCTGCTCGCGGGCCAGCGCCAGCACACGCTCGGCCGCCTCGGCGGCCTGTTGGAATTGCCCTTGCCGGTGGCGCATGACGACCAGCACCTTCCAGGCGTTCACCTGTGCTTCCAGTTCGTCCGGAGCGCGCGGCGGCTCCGCCCGCGCCAGCAGACGCTCCAGCCACTCTGCCGCCTCGGCGACCAGACCGCGCGACTCCCAGAACGTCCTCAGGCGAGGGGCCAGGTGCATCCCGAGTGGCAGCTCGCCGGTTTCTAGCAGCCAGTCGAGCACTGCCCGTAGATTGCCATGTTCGCGCACCAGCCGGTTCAGCTCCGCCGTCTGCACGTTCGCCGCGGTGGAATTCAGTTGCTCGATCAATCCTATGACGTAGTCCGCCAGCCCGCGGCGTGCCGGCTCCAGTTCCCCCGCCTCGCGCAACCGCTCGACCGCGAACGCGCGCACGATCACCAGCAGGTCATACCGAGCTTCTCCCGGCTGATCGCCTGGCTGATCGCCTGGTGGGTCAGCTCGAAATACCAGACTGGCATCAACCAGCGTCATCAGGCTCGCCGCCACCTCTTCCTCGCCCAGATCGGCGACCATCCGTACCGCGTCCACCGTCGCACCGCCCGCGAACACGCCCAGTGCGCGGAAGACGCGCTGCTCGTGCGGGGAGAGCAGCGCGTAGCTCCAGGCGACGGTCGAGCGCATCGCCCGCTGATGATCGGCCAGGTCGCGCGGCCCACCCACGAGCAGGTCCAGCGGTGCGGCACCCTGGAGGCGCGCGGCGAGGTCGGCCAGTGCCAGGTGCCGCACCCGCGCCGCCGCCAGCTCGACAGCCAGCGGCAACCCGTCCAGCCGGGTGCAGATCGCCGCGACCAGTCGCCCACGCTCAGGCGTGCGCAGCGCGAAGCCGGGCTGGGCCGCGCACGCCCGCTCGACGAAGAGCGCCACCGCGCCGTAGCGCTCGAGGTCGGCCAGCGGTGGCAGCCTGCCGAGATCTGGCACGCTCAGTGGCGGCACGGCAAGTTCGTATTCGCCACGGATGTTGAGCCCGGCGCGACTGGTGACCAGTGCCTTGGCACGCAGGCAGGCGCCGAGCAAGGCGGCGCACAGTGGCGCGGCGGCCAGGACGTGCTCGAAATTGTCCAACATCAGCAAGAGGCGCCTGCCATCAATCGCCATCGTGATCGCGTCCAGCAACGAAAGGTCGCCCGATTGGCGTACGCCCAGCGCCTGGGCGATGGCCTGCGGCACCTGCTCGGCGGCGGGCGCCGCCACCAGGTCCACGAGCGCCAGCTCGAAGTGATGTTGCTCGCGAAGGGTGGCGGCGACTTGCAGCGCGAGACGGGTCTTGCCCACGCCCGCTGGACCTGTCAGCGTGAGCAGGCGTACACGCTCCTGCATCAGCACATGGACGGCGCCCGCCTCTTCATGCTCGCGGCCGAGCAGCGGCGTGAGGGGAGGCGCCAGACGATACGATGGCATCACCAGCGCCGCCGCGCCAGGCGGGGAGGGTGCGGATGTCGGTGCGGAGTCAGCGGCGCTGGAGCGGAGGACGCGTGCCGTCTGGGCGAGGATCGCCGCGTCGTCGGGCGTGAGCCGCAAGGCGGTGATGAGCAAGTGGATCGTGTCCCGATGCGGCGCCTGCGAGATGCCGCGCTCGAGCAGGCTGATTGTGGCCAGACTGAGACCGGCGTGCTCAGCCAGCTCGCTCTGCGTCAGGCCGCTCCGCCGCCGAAAGCGTCGCAACAGTTCCGCAAACTGGGAGGCGTCACTGGCGGCCATGCAGATCTCCTAGCCCGCGTTGCCGGGCTGGCTCAGGTGAATTCGTCGCCATTTTACCACCTCTCCCCAATACTTACTGCCATTCTTCCTCACAATCCTACGCATTCTCTCTTGTGTCCACCGCGCTGGCCGGGCACACTGGCTTACAGACGCCGCGTCGCCTTTGGCGTAGGCGTGGCCGCACTGGTCAGGAGGAAATCCAATGCAGTCATCGTTCTCATGGCGCTGGTTCCACCAGCGCGCGTTCTCTGGATCCCACCGGCGCGGAGCAGCGCCAGTAGCCATTGTGCTCGTGGCGGCGCTGGTCATGTTGTCGGCCTGCACGGCTGGCGGGAACCCGCCGACGAACACCGGCAAGACCAGCGCGCCAACCGCGACAGCCACCACCCCGCCCACGCCGACGCCGAAGCCCAAGCCGACCTCGGTTCCAACCACCAGCGTCGCCTACTGCCAGGGACTGCTGAGCCTGGCGGAGGTCAACAACGCCATGAAGCCGGCGGTCCCCGCGACAACCATCTTGTTCACGAACGATACTGACACTGGACTCAGCGCGTGTAGCTGGACCGCAGGACAGACCATCGCGGTGCTCGCTGTGTTCTTCCTTCCGTTTCCGTCCGGCACCTCGCTCAACGCCGCCGCCCAACAGCTGTTGGCGAAGGTCCATGCCCCGGCGGGCGGGAGCGTTGCCAGCACCCCTGTAAGCGGAGTGGGAGACCAGGCGCTGTACCTCAGCGCGACGATTCCCACGCCGAGCGGCCCGAACTATGCTGCCGACCTGATCGTGGCTGATGGCGGCATTATCCTCGGGTGCGCTCAAACCGGCACTGGATCGCTTCCGGCGGGCGAGCAGGCCGAGTTGACACAGGCGTGCAAGCTAGTGATCAGCCGGCTGTAGGTGGCCCGCGCACGCAAGGCCGGACGCCATCCGCGTGGCCTGATGGGTTTCCGAATGCGCTCCTCTGCGGCAAACATGGGCTGTGGCAGGTGCTTCAGGGGGCAGCAACCAACACACACCGCGCACCCGAA
>DASYGC010000561.1:0-1916 GCA_036000225.1 Ktedonobacterales bacterium
CTCAGCCACCACGGCTGCCATCTCGGGATCGTACCGCAGCCCCCATACGTCATTGACCATCACCGCGCCAGCAGTCATCGCCGCCCGCGCCACACTTGCCTTATAGGTGTCTACTGAAATCAACACGCTTGGTGGCAAGGCGTCCACCAGGGCCTCGACCACCGGTACCACTCGATCGCGTTCCACCTGCGCATCCAACGGTGGCGCATCCGCGGTGACTGGTCGGGTGGACTCACCACCAACGTCGATGATCTTTGCACCTGCGCGTACCATCTCAAGGGCGCGCGTGACCGCCGCGCACACCACACCAGCGGCCGGCGTGCCCATTGTGGCCAGACCGTCGCCCGAGAACGAGTCAGGCGTGATATTCAGAATGCCCATTACGTAGGTGCGGGCGCCCCACGCCAATTCGTGAGATGCCCACCGCGTCGCCCGCGGTGGATTCGACACGAAATATTCCTCCCGCGACGGTCAGCCGCGATCCGCTATCTTACGCACGCACGTGACTCTGAAGTTGAGTCTCTGACATCTGATTTTTCGCGCGCTTCCCGCTACTCCCGCGATGCCGCATCCGCCGTGCCAGCCTTGACCGGACGCACTTCCACTATCGCATTGTAATCGGGAACTCCCGCTGCCGCATCACACCCTCGCCGGTCGATAAGCGGATTAGCCTCTGGCCAGAACGCCTGCAGATTGCGCGGCTTGATCGCGGCAACATGTACGCGGAACCGCAACGATGCGCCGTTCGCGGAGTGCACCTCGACAGCATCGCCCTCGTTTACTCCCAAGTTCGTGGCGTCCTCACGAGCCATGAACAACCGATCACGCATTGCGCCAGTCAGTGGATCGGTCTGCGCGTGAATCAAACTGTTGAACTGCTTGCCCCTGCGGGTTGACAGCAAGAAGCGCCCTTCAGGCAGATCGAGTTCAGGAGGTGCGATTGCGCTGAAATGACCTTTGCCGTCAGCCGTCTTGAACTTGCCATCCGCATAGAGCACGCGTCCACCGTACTGCACCTGGTCGCCCGCCTTATGCAACCGCTCGATACCCGCGTAATTGGGCATCACCCGCGCGATTTCATCCCGTACCGCCTGCGCGTCACCGAAGATGATGTGCTCGCGCCGCTCGGGGTGCACACGTGCCGCTACCTCCTGAAAGATTTCCCATTCACTGCGCGCCTCGCCCACCTCTGGTCCCGGAATGCGTGGCGAGAAGATGATACGTCGCTCGGTGCTCGTCTCGGTTCCCCCGCCGCGCTGCTCGTAGCGCGTCTGCGCTGGCAACAAGACTACAGTGTCCGCCGGATCCACCAGCATTTGCGTCGTAACGTAGATATCCTGGTGTACCCGTAGCGGCAACTTGCCCAGGGCTTCCTCAACATATGCCGGCTCCGGCAGAACTTCGAGAAAGTTTCCGCCGCTGCAATACAGCACATCGAGCAATTCATCGTGGGCGGCATCGATCATCTGCACGGCCTTGAGTCCGGCCCACTGGGGCACTTCGAAACCCCACATTTCGCTGAAACGCGCGCTATTCTCGGAATTGACCGGTGCTCCGCCGGGCAGTGCATTCGGCACCGCGCCGACCTCGGCGCCTCCCTGCACACCGCTGTGTCCGCGTATGGGCACGACGCCGCAGTGAGGCTTCCCCAGCCACCCTTGTGACAGCGCCACATTCACAATTGCCTTCACATTTTGCACGCCATAGGTATGTTGGGTGATGCCCATACTCCACACGAAGATGCCCGTTTGCGCCTGGTGAATCGACTCAGCAAACCGGCGCATATCGACGCGCGAACTGCCACTATAGCGCTCCAGCGTCTCCCAATCTTGCTGGGCCAGAGCAACGACCAGATCATTCCATCCTATCGTGAACTGGTCGATGAAGGCATGGTCGACCCAGTCCTGCTCCACCAG
>DASYGC010000562.1:0-3420 GCA_036000225.1 Ktedonobacterales bacterium
TCTGGCCGCGGCTGCCCCAGTCCATGCGGCGCAACTGGCCCGCTTCAGTGCGGATCTCGTACTGCACGACACTGGTGCTTCGATCGCGCGTGGCCTGCGCGTGGTGGGTAGCAGCGCACCGATCAGGCGCTAGCGCATGGCGGCAAGTGGGCCACCAGAGTTGTCTGTTGCCGGCTACTCGCGCTTGAGAAGGGTAACGAGTTCGGTCACGAGGTCATGCGGCCTAGATATGGTCGAAGGTCGTTTGCGCCAGTGCTTGACGCAGCGGTAAACGCGGCTGGCGGACAGCGTGAGGGTGGGTGGTACTGGACTCGAACCAGTGACCTCGTCGGTGTGAACGACGCGCTCTGCCGGCTGAGCTAACCACCCGCGGCGCAGGTAGCATATCATCGCGCCGCCTGGCCCGTCAAGGGCGATACGGCCAGCCGTGGCGTGATAGAATGCGCTCCAGCGCGTCACGAATCCCGGCTGCCATGCTCGGGCCACATAAGGAGCCTGCGATGCCTGACATCAGTATCCGCCCACTGCGTGAGGCCGACCTGGCGGAAGCCGGACGCATCGTGCCGCTGGCCTTTGGCACCTTCCTGGGCCACCCGCCCCCCGCGCCAGAGGAGGCGGCGGAGGCATCCGCCACCACGCCGGATACTGACTACGTCCGCACGCGCTGGCTGGCCGATCCGAGCGCCGCGTTCGTCGCCGAACTGGACGGCGCGCTGGTGGGCTCCGTCTTCGCCGTCCACTGGGGCAGCGTTGGCTTCTTTGGGCCGCTGACCGTCCATCCCAACTACTGGGATCAGAGCATCGGCCAGCGCCTGCTGCGGCCAGTGATGGAGCGCTTCGCCAGCTGGGGTGTGACGCATGCGGGCCTCTTCACCTTCGCCCAGAGTCCCAAGCACCTGCATCTCTACCAGCGCTTCGACTTCTGGCCGCGCTTCTTGACGGCCATCATGAGCAAGCCAGTCGCGGCAACCGATCCGGTGTCGGGCTGGTCGCGCTTTTCCGCGCTACCCGCGAGCGAACAGGAAGCGTGCCTTGCCACCTGCCGCGCGCTCACCGGCGCCATCTATCCCGGCCTGGATGTCGCGCTGGATATCCGCGCCGTCCAGATGCAGCACCTGGGCGACACCGTGCTGCTGTGGGACGACGATGGCAGCCAGCTGGTGGGCTTCGCCGTCTGCCATTTTGGCCCCGGCACCGAAGCAGGGCATGGGAAGTGCTACGTCAAGTTCGGCGCGATCCACCCCGGACCGAACGCGCCGCGGGAGTTCGAGCGGCTGTTGCGGGCTTGCGAGACGCTGGCGGCAGCGGAAGGCCTGATCAGCCTGGAGGCCGGCGTCAACCTGGGGCGGCATGAGGCCTATCGCGCGCTGCTGGCGCGGGGATGGCGCGCGGACTTCCAGGGTGTCGCGATGCACCGACCCAACGAGCCGGGCTACCACCACCCTGGTGTGTATGTCATCGACGATTGGCGCTGATACCCCAGGGAGACGCCTCCGTGTATCCACAGCTTGCCAGCATCCACTACACTCTCACGCTGCTGATCCTCGTGCTAGGCACGGCGGCGGTGGTGCGCGGCGTGATACTGTTCGCGCACCGGCGCGTGTTGGGCTATCGAGTTGATACGGCACTGCGCTGGCTGCTGCTCGCCACGGCGGGACTCGCCGGCGTCGAGGCATTGCTGGGCCTCATCTTGCTGGCCGCTGGCGCGCGCCCATTTGATCCGCGCCACTACCTCTGGGGGCTGGCCGTCCTCGGGGCCATTCCGCTCGCCGCCAGCTTTGTCCGGCGCGCGCGCGTCCTGCGCAACGTTGTCGTGCTCGCGCTTGGCGCCGCGGTTGTCGTCGTGACGGCGGTGATGGCGCTGCTGACGGGCTGTCCCTTCCTCGGCGGTTGCCCCCACTGACCACCCACTATGCGCGCCTCCTCTCCCCTTCTGGCACTCGTCAGGCTCTGAAGTGTACAATGGGTGGGCCGAAACCAGGATCATGTCATCTCTCTGCAGCCCGCGTAGGCGGGCTTCGTGGCGGAACGCCTCCAGGCGCGGTTTCAACCGCCCGCGCCCTCGGCGGAACGCCCTTAGACGCGGTTTCAACCGCCCGCTCGGAAGAGGAGCACGCTCTGTGTCTGACGCCGTCACCTCCGGTATCCCGCTGCCCGCTGGGGCCCATCTCGTCGCGGGCGGAGTCACCGCGCCCAGGGGCTTTCGCGCCGGCGCCACCTACTGTGGCATCAAGACCGACGCCACCGCCCACGATTTCGCCCTGCTGCTGGCCGAGGTGCCCTGCGTGACCGCGGCGACCTTCACCACCAGCCGCACCGCCGCGCACCCCGTGCAGGTGTGCCAGGAACACCTCGCCGCCACCGGCCATCGTGCGCAGGCCGTGGTGGTCAATAGTTCCAACGCCAACTGCTCGAACGGACCACAGGGCCTGGCCGACGCGCGCCGCACCGCCGACCTGGCCGGCGCGAAGCTGGGCATCGATCCCCAACTGGTGATGGTCTCGTCCACCGGCATCATCGGGCGCCCTCTGCCGATGGATCGCATCGAGCACGGCATCGCCATCGTCGAGGTGAGCCCGGACGGCGGCGAGGCCTTCTCCGGCGCCATCATCACCACCGACACGCGCACCAAGCTCACGGCCATCGAATTCGAGCTGGACGGCAAGACCGTGCGCCTGGGCGGCACCACCAAAGGCGCCGGCATGATCTACCCCAACATGGCCACCATGCTCTGCTACATCACCACCGACGCCGCCGTGGACCCCGAGTTCCTGCGCGACACGCTGCGCGGCTGCGTTGCCGACTCGTTCAACATGGTCTGCGTGGATGGCGACATGTCCACCAACGACACCGTGCTCTGCCTGGCGAACGGGTTTGCCGGCAACGCGCCGGTGCGCGGCGGCACGCCGGATGGCGCGTGCTTCGCGGCGGCGTTGGACTACGTCACCCAATACCTCGCGCGTGAGATCGCCCGCGACGGCGAGGGCGCCACTCGCCTGATGACCGTCGTCGTCCACGGCGCCGCCTCGGACGCCGACGCACGCCGCGCCGCGCGCGCGGTGACGGCCTCGCCGCTGTGGCAGTGCGCCGTCGCCGGGGGCGACGCCAACTGGGGGCGCATCCTCGCCGCGCTGGGTGCCAGCGGCGCCGACTTCGAGCACGAGCGGCTGGAAATCAGCATCAACGGGCTGCGCCTGGTGGCCGACGGCCACGCCACCGCCTACGATCCGGCGGCGGCCAAGCAGATGATGCAAGAGACCGGCATTGATGTCGCGGTCGATCTGCACGCCGGCGCCTGTGAGGCGACCGCGTGGGGTTGTGATCTGACCCACGGCTATATTGACGAGAACACGACGTATTTCCGCTAGTTTGCGGTTGTTGACCGGAGTTTGTCCCAGTTCACCGACGACGCGGCACCAG
>DASYGC010000563.1:0-1646 GCA_036000225.1 Ktedonobacterales bacterium
GTTCGCGATGTGGCGGTGAAAGGCAAGCGTGTGCTGCTGCGTGTTGACTTCAACGTGCCGCTCGACAAGGCCGGCCACATCACCGATGACACGCGCATCCGCGCCGCGCTGCCTACCATCCAGTATCTGCTGGACCACGGCGCCAGCGTCGTCCTGATGACCCACCTGGGCCGGCCCAAGGGCCAGGTCGTCGAAACACTGCGTCTGGCCCCCGTCGCGGCGCGCCTGGGCGATCTGCTGGGCCGTCCGGTGGAAAGCGCGCTGGACTGCGTTGGACCCGCCGTCGCGGCCCAGGCGCAGGCGCTCCAGCCCGGTGCGGTGCTGCTGCTGGAAAACCTGCGCTTCCATTCCGAGGAAGAAGCGAACGATGCCGCGTTCGCCGGCCAGCTGGCGGCGCTGGGCGATCTCTACGTCAACGACGCCTTTGGTGCCGCGCACCGCGCCCACGCCTCCACCGAGGGCGTCACCCACTTCCTGCCCGCTTACGCCGGCTTCCTGCTGGAGCGCGAACTGGCGATTCTGGGCGGCGCGCTCGACCATCCCCAGCGCCCGCTGGTGGCCATCGTCGGCGGCGCCAAGGTCTCGGACAAGATCGCCGTGCTCGATCGTCTGATCGAACTGGCCGATGTCGTGCTGATCGGCGGCGGCATGGCCAACACCTTCTTCGCGGCCAATGGTCTGGCGATGCGCGATTCGCTGGTCGAAGACGATAAGTTGGATGAGGCGCGCCGCCTGCTGGCCAAAGCGGCAGACACCCACAAGCGGCTGATTCTCCCCATTGATGTCGTCATCGCCGACGCCTTCGCCGCCGATGCCGCGCATGGTATCACCACGCCCGACGCCGTGCCCGAGGCGTGGCGCATTCTGGATGTCGGCCCGCAGACCATTCTGGCCTTTGGCGAGGCGCTGGCCGGCGCGCAAACCATCCTGTGGAACGGCACGCTCGGCGTGGCCGAGTTCCCCGCCTTCGCCCGCGGCACCGAGGCGCTGATCGGCCTGCTGACCGAGCTCACTGCCGCTGGCGCCACCACGATCATCGGCGGGGGCGACTCCGCCGCCGCCGTCGCCGCCGCGGGCGCCGCTGACAAGATGACGCATGTCTCGACTGGTGGCGGCGCCTCGCTCGAATTCCTCGAAGGGCGCACGCTGCCTGGCGTCGCCGCGCTACGCGACCGCGCACCCACCAGCGATAAGCCCAGTGACACGACACCCAACGGCAAGGAGCAGCAGCCATGAGCACACCGAGCACACCGAGCACGCCCGCCACCCCGCGCAAACCGATCATCGCCGGCAACTGGAAGATGCACTATGGTCCCGCCGAGGCCCGCGCCTTCGCGCAACAGATCGTCGAGCCACTGGCCCGGCTCAAGAGCGTCGAACGCGTGCTCTGCCCGCCGTCGATCTCCATCGAGGCGGTGCGCGCCGTCGTCGGCGGCACGGGCGTGCTGGTCGGGGCGCAGAATATGTATTTCGAGCCGCGTGGCGCCTACACCGGCGAGATCTCGCCGACGATGCTGCAGGGCCTGTGCCACTATGTGATCCTCGGCCATTCCGAGCGCCGTGGCTACTTCGGCGAGACCGATGAGCTGGTGAACCAGAAGGCGCAGGCGGCCTTTGGCTTCGAGTTGCGCCCCATCGTCTGCGTC
>DASYGC010000564.1:0-3143 GCA_036000225.1 Ktedonobacterales bacterium
GATGCCCTGCTTGCGCCAGCCCACCAGCACGGCGCCGACGCTCAGGTTGGCCCACAGCAGCAGCAGCCCCAGCTGGCCGGGAGTCAGCCAGTCGATCTGACGCAGAGTGCGTACCGAGACCGCCTGCTCGGTGAGTGTCACCGCCGACGGCTGATGTGACAAGCTCTGATTGACCCCCGCGACGATGCTCTGCACGGCGCCACGCGCAATGGCCTGGTTGACGGGATTGCTTTGATCGTAGTAGACCTGGATTTGCGCGTCTCCTTGCGCCAGAGCGCCGCCGAAGCCCGCGCCCAGCACAATCACCGCGCCGCGGTGGCCATCGCGCAGCGCCTGGACCTCCTCGGTCTGGCTGCCGGTATACACGTGCAAGCCAGCGTTTTGCCGCAGCGCGCTGACGATCTGCGCGGCGCTCGCCGAGTCGTCGGCGTTCACGACGCCCAGCGCCAGCTTGGTCGGACCATTCCCGCCAAAGAGCCAGCCGAAGACCAGAATCGAGATGAGTGCCAGCCCCAGGCTGGAGATAATCAGCACACGACTGCGCGACAGCATCAGCAGGCTCGCCGCGAACAGGGCACGAAATGCTTTCATGGGAGGATGCTCCTTCTTCGTCGTGGCGACGCTTCGCCATGGGTACGCGCTCTGGGTCTGGTTATGGTGTCTGGCGTCGCGCACATGCGCGCGCCACGGCGCCTAGCCACGCAACGCCCGACCGGTCAGTTTGAGGAAGACATCTTCGAGCGTCGGCGCCTGCACGGTCAGGTGCTCCAGTTTGGCCCCGGTGTGGCTGGCGAGTTGTAGCAGCGCGACCAGCGTCCGCTCGGCGTCAGTGGTGTAGAGCAGCGTCTGCTCCAGACCCTGGCGTGTTTCCGTGACGCCAGGCAGGGTCAGCAGCTCGCCGGCATCGGGCGCCGTGCCCGCGCCGCTGGGCGCACCCAGCACGCACGCGATGGTGGCGCTGGCGCCCAGCAGGCCGATCAGCCCGGCGGGGGTATCCTGCGCGATGATGCGCCCGTGGTCCATGATGGCGATGCGGTCGCACAGTTGCTGTGCCTCATCCATGAAATGCGTCGTCAGCACGATGGTCTTGCCGCGCGCGCGCAGGGCCACAATGGTCTCCCACAGCATGCGCCGGCTCTGCGGATCGAGCCCGGTGGTCGGCTCGTCCAGAAACAGCAGCACTGGATCGTTCACCAGCGCCAGCGCCAACGCCAGTCGCTGGCGTTGCCCGCCGGAAAGGTTCTGTGGATAAGCGCGGGCCTTCTCCTCCAGTGCCACCTCGCGCAGCAGGGCATCGGGAGTCAGCGCGCGCGGATAGAACGCGCCAAACAGTGCCAGTGTCTCGCGCACCGTCAGTTCCTCGAAGAGCGTGGTCGCCTGCAACTGGACCCCAACGCGCCGCTGCACCGCCCGCCGCTGCCGGCGCGCGTCCAGGCCGTCCACCTGTATGCTGCCGCTATCCGGTGGGCGCAGACCCTCGATCATCTCCAGTGTCGTGGTCTTGCCAGCGCCATTGGGGCCGAGAATGCCGAAGATTTCACCGCGGCGGATACTCAGTGAGACGCCATCCACGGCTTTGATCTGTCCGTAGCGTTTCACCAGGTCGCGCACCACGACGATCATCTGATCAGTTGCGGTATCAGCGCCGGCTGCGGTGTCGATGGTTGCCAGGTGTGCCATCATGAGTTCTCCCGCGTGATGCTCAGAGTCACCACGCTCTGTCGTGACAACGTTCGGGTGGCGTGGTCGAGGGTGGCTGAACGGCGTCCCCGTAGCAGGATCACCACCGTTGCCCCAACTACCGCGCTGATGCTCAGGCCGAAGGCGGCCAGTGTGGCGCCATCGGGCGCAACGATTGATTGACCGCGCAATGCCTGCCAGGTGAATATCCCAATGACACTGAGATAGCTGAGTCCCGCCGTCCAGACGAGCGCCAGGCGCTGGCTCTTGCTGAGCCAGGTTCTGGCACGATGGGTGGTCAGCAGCCAGCCGAGCGCCAACAGCACCTGCAGCGCATGGAGGCCGAAGAAGTGCGGGATACGCAGGTCACCACCACGGGTGCTCCAGCCGAGCAGTGGAAGCCCTGGGCCACCATCGGGCACGCCGACGCTATGCGCGCCCATGACGATCACCTTCTGCCCGGCCTGGGCGGCGGCGAGTTGCGCGGGGGTCGGCAGTGTCATGAGAACCGCGACGGCCATGCCCACCAGGGCCAGCAGAATGCCCAGGCGTAGCGCCCACGCCCACACGGGGTCGAGCTGGCGCTGGCGCAGCAGGAGGATCGCGATGAGCAGTCCCATCGTCCAGACCACGACAATCAATCCACCCATGATCTCATAGAGGAGGGCATCCAGCGGCGTGCTGAAGTTGAAGTGGCTGGTGGTGCCGCGCACGACCTGCCCAGCAATGATGAGCATCTCGCCTGCGGCGCCCAGCGCCGTCACGTTGGCGGCGACTGCCACCAGCCGGCGATGTCCCCGTACAAAGCTGAGCAGGTAGACCAGTGTGAAGCAGTAGATCGCGAGCGAGATGGCGAACTTGGCTGGCTTCATCCACGCCGGCGCGCCGGTGATGACCTGTGGGTCAATGGCCAGGCCGCCCAGCGCGGCCAGCAGCGCGATCGTCATCAAGCTGCCCACCAGGGTAAGCCCCCGGTTCACCGCGAACGCCTGGCGCAGCCACAGCACTGGGGAGAGGTGGGCAAGCCAGTAGGGCCGTGCGGATGAAGACGGATACAAGTCGATGGCGCGCATGCCGTGCTCCCTTTCTCGTGGTGGGGCGCAATGCCTTTCGTCCCGCTCCACAGCGTACCTGACCAGGAGGCGTCCGCGCGGGTGTCGTTGGTCATCAATCGGGTCATGGTTCGCCGCGACAAGCAGCCAGATGCGCAGGTGACCGAAGTCATACATCACGCCGCCGCGACCCGCACCCAGGCATGACGCCCGACACCTCCTTGCGGAGCGCACGCGCGTGTATACTGCCAGTGAGGGGAGTGGCGTGGTGGTGGGGTGGTGGGGAGCGCGAAAGGCGATTCGAGGAGATGAGAGGAGATGCGGCCATGGAGACCACCCATACGCCGCCAGACCGTGGCATTCAAGGGCCACCTATCGGCGACCTGCCCGGTATCTTCAATCTCTGCGCCT
>DASYGC010000565.1:0-4952 GCA_036000225.1 Ktedonobacterales bacterium
GGCCGAAGCCGACCCCCTCGGTCAGATCGCCACCCCCGATGGCTGGCGCCTCTTTCTGCACCACTATGCGCCCCTGGCCGATGCCAAGCTACCACTTTTGCGCCGGCAGGCCGACCGTGAACTGCGCGCGCTCGCCGATCCTGCCGCGTATGCCCAGGCCAGCGCCCGGCTGGATGCTGAGCTCCAGGAGTACTGCCGTCGCGAGTTACTGCCCACCTGGCGGGCCTACCGCGCCGATCTGGCGCGCATCAGCGATGACCCGCGTGGCTTTCAGGCGCTGCTGGCGAACAAGCGCTTCCGCACCGACCAGCGCGAAGTCGAGAAACGCTTCCCCTGGCAGGATCAAGAAGTCTGGGTCGAATACTTCTATGTCACCTTGGAGGCCGAGTGAGCGACACCGCTGGCGCCATCGCCGAGCGCACGGTGGTCGTCAATGGCGTGCGCCTGGCCACTGTTGTCAACACCGTCGCTCGCGCCGCCCTGGGCCGTCCGCCGCTGATCGTGCTTCCCGCCGCCGGCTTCACGCTGGGCGACTATCGCCAGGTGCTCGACGCCTTCGCGCCTGAGCGTCGTGTCGCCGCGCTGGACTGGCCGGGCTTTGGCGCCTCAGAGCGGCCGGCCGTGGATGCCTTTGCGTACAGCGCGCAGGGCTACGCCGATCTGCTGGATGGATGGTTGAACGCCGTGGGCGGCACACGGGTGGTCTTGCTGGGCAGCGGTGTCGGTGGCGCTGCCGCGGTCCGCTTCGCGCTGGCGCGGCCCCAGCGCGTGGCCGGCCTCGTTTTGGTGGCGCCGTGGGGCTTTGGGGCGCCAGGTATCGGGCGGGCCATGGCGGCGCGCATGCTGGGATCTCGCTGGCTGCTCGCGCAGGTGGAATCCTCTCTCCTCTCGCTGGCGGTGGGTCCCGCCAATCCCGCCACCCGTCAGGTGATCGCCGCGCATCGGGCCCAATCTACGCAGCGGGCACAGCGCGCCGCGAGCACGGCGGCGCACGCCGCGCTCTGGCGTGCCGACGCCCTGCCGGCCGCCCACCTGGCAGTGGCCGCGCGCGCGCTCCAGGTCCCCGCGATCGTCATACGCGGGAGCCTGGATCCGCTTTTCTCCGCTGCCGACCTCCGACGCGCCAGCGCCGCCATCGGCCCGCACGGCGCGCTCGCGGTCGTGCTACCTGGCGCCGGGCATCTGCCGTTCTTGCAGCAACCCGAAGCCTTCATGCGCGCGGTGCGCGGTCTGCTGGAATCAGTCGAACTGGGTTAGGCTTTACCGTGTTTGCCCCAGACCGAGGCGCCGTGTGGGCGGACGCTGCCCGATCCCGAGATGGATTTGCTCACCTGTGGCTGACCGGTGTAGCGCAGGCTGCCTGATCCCGAAACGTGCACCTCTAGCCGCTCGTGGACCTGTATCGACGCGCTGCCCGATCCACTGATATGCACCCGCGCGACACCGCTGGCGAAGTCATTCGCGACATACGATCCCGAGCCGGAGATGCTCAACTCCTGCTTCGGCGTCTGGCCGGTGACCACGACGTCGCCTGAGCCGCTGATGTGGGCCTGCCAGCCGTCGGTCGTCAGCCCCGACACCTGTAGGCGCCCCGAGCCTGAAACGCTGACGCCATGCAGCTGCCTCACGGTCAGGGTATAGCGAACTGGTCGCGTCGCCTTGATGTTGGCCCCTGACACCATGCCCAGTTCCAGCCGGCGCCCATGGACCTCGGTTCTGAGCAGCGAGAGAATGTTGTCGTCGGCTTCAATGCTGAGCGACTCCTCTCCAGTCTGCGTGATGGTCACGACACCGCTTCCCGACAACTCCACTTCATCGAAATCGCGGACCTCGCGGACTTCTGAGACGATCACGCCCGATCCCGAAACCCGGCCAAAGAACGGCGGCGCCCAGCGTGCCATGTGGATACCTCCTCAGTTGGTGGCAGGCCATCTCCATGAGTGGTCCCGCGCCTGGATCACAAAGACTATTGCACATGTTATAGCGGCATGTTAAATAAAGTCAACACCCAGGTCAACTTTGTAACAAACGTCATTGCAATAATTGAGTTGCCATCGCCGGCAACCTGGCGTCAGGATCATTGTGCGCTCCTGTCGCGTCCGGCTGGTCAAATGGTATACTGCGGTGAGTTCACCCCAGCAGTCGAGGAGTGGCCAGTGACGCGAATCCACGGTGCGGTGGACATCACCGTGCGCCGTTCTGGCCCGGATGGCGTCGTATCCTTCCCCCTTTCGGGATGTCCAGCGTCTAGCGATCGCTTGATCAGTGGGGTTTCGCCGTGTCAACGATCTGCGTGCGGACACTGCATCGGTGAACGCATCCACCATGCATTTACAAGCAGCCGCCAGGACTGGGGACCAAGGAGCAGCGCATGTTCCAGTGGACCGGCACCACGCGCACCCGCGTCGCTCCCGCTGCCGCGTTTGCCTATCTGGCCGATCCGCGCCATGCGGGCGATTGGTTTGCCTCAGTCACGGTCAGTGCGCCGGCCCCCGGCCCGCTCCATCAGGGACAGACCTGGCGTTTCGCGGGTGCTGGTAAGCGCGGTGAGCAAACAATTCGGCTGGCGCTCTATGACCCGCCGCGCCACTTTGTCTGGGAGACTGCCACCCCGCGTTGGGGGACGTCACTGGTCTGGGAGCTGGCGTTGACATCGTCCGCACCGACCGGCACGACGATGGCGCTCACTACGCGCTGGCGCGTGCGCCCGCTCGGTTGGCCGCAGGCTGCCTTCGCGGCTATCGTCGGCCGCCGGACGCTTCCATCGCGCTGCCAACACACCGTAGAACGTGCCCGCGACGCCATCGAAGCCGCATTTCCCGCGCCACATGCCTCCCAGTTGTCTGGCGGCGGTCCCCCAGCGCGGCAAGGTCCGCTTGGCCGGTCGCGGACCCCTGTTCGCCACCACCCGCGCGCATGATCGGCCTAACTATCAGCGCTGAGGTGGCGTTCGACCGCGGAAGAGTTGAGGTATCATGCTCCACATTGAGATTCCGGGCCAGCCGCCACTCACGCTGCGCCACCTGGTCAGTGACCTGAACGGTACCCTGGCGGTCGACGGTGTGTTGCTATCCGGTGTCGCGTCACGGCTGGCGCGCCTGAGCGCGTCCCTCGCCGTGCATATCGTCACCGCGGGCACGCACGGTGGCCTGGAGCTCGCGACAGCCGAGGTCGCAGTGGCATGCGCCGCCGCTGACTTCACCGCGCCGCACTGGGTGCGCATCGCGTCGGGCGCCGACAAAGCCCGCTACGTGACCGATCTGGACGCGGATGGTGTCGTCGCGCTGGGCAATGGCGCCAACGATGTGCCGATGTTCCGCCTCGCCCGCTTGAGCATCGCCGTACTCGGCGGCGAGGGCGCGCAGGCCCAGACCCTTGCCGCTGCCCATATCGTTACGACATCACCACTCGCCGCGCTCGATCTGCTACTGCATCCCGCCCGTCTGGTAGCAACCTTGCGCTCGTAGTCCCGTGGCGCATTCGCATCGCAGCTACTTTGATCCAGGGAGGCTCTCATTGACCGCACCCAACAACCCAGCCGCGCCCATCTTGATTGTCGCCGCCACCCCCCAGCATGTCGAGCAAATCGCTCCGCTCTTCGATGCGTACCGCCAGTTCTATCAACAGCCAGCCGATCTGCCTCAGGCGCGTGACTTCCTTACACGGCGATTGTCACGCGGAGAATCGGTCATCTTTCTGGCGCTGGCGGGCGCGGCCGACGAGGCGCTGGCTGTCGGATTTACCCAACTCTATCCCATGTTCTCGTCAATCGCCATGCGTCCGGCATGGCTGCTCAATGATCTCTATGTCGCGCCGCGCGCGCGTTCACGCGGCGTCGGCGCCGCGCTGCTCACGCGCGCGCGTGAGTTCGCCGTAGGAACGGGCGCAAGCGAAATGATGCTGCAGACCGCCGTCACCAATCAGGTGGCCCAGCGCCTGTACACTGGGCTTGGTTGGATTCGCGACGACGAGTATCTGACGTTTATGCTCCCGCTGTAGCGCCAGTTCACACCAAGCAGGGTGATCGGTGGCGTTCTGCCTATGTTCTCTCCGGTAACATCCTCATTTGAGGAAACGGTACCAGCCTTGGTAACATTCTAGATGGCGGAATACGAACCCTTGACCATTCATCACAGATATAGGTATACTAAAGTACATGCTTAACTATGTGGCGGATCTGAACAGCGTTTTCCATGCGCTCGCCGATCCTGGTCGCCGACTCATGCTGGAACGACTCGGCCAGGGTTCTGCTTCGGTCAGCGAACTTGGAAAGTCGTTACCCATATCGCTCGCTGCGGTCGTGCAGCACGTGCAGGTCCTTGAGGCAAGTGGTCTCGTGCGCACGCAGAAGCTCGGTCGCACCCGCATGTGCAGCCTCAACCTGGCGTCCTTACGGTCAGCTGAGCGCTGGATCTCTGAGCGACACGCCCTCGTTGAGCGGCGCTTGGACCGGCTCGGCCAATACCTGGCTGAGACCACCGACACACCGACTAACGCCGGACGTCCCGGCCTGCATCCGTCAGAAGGGGGGACCTCATGAGAGAGCAACTGGTTATCCACGACACATTCGTGATCGAGCGGACCTACTCGACATCTGTGTCACGCGTGTTCGCTGCCTTTACCACGAGGGAGGCCAAGGACGCCTGGGGCGACACGGGCGACCTAGACCCAATCGAGCCGGGCAAAGAGAGCGGCGACTCAGAGTTCGATTTCCGGGTCGGCGGCCACGAACGCTTCGACGTCAGCATGCAGGGCGCCTCCTTCCGCTATGACGCCACCTACTACGACATCGTCCCGGAGCAGCGAATCATCTACAGCTACGAGATGTACGCCGATGGCGTGCGCAGCTCCGTCTCCGTCGCCACCATCGAATTTGTCCCAGTGGATGGCGGAACCGCGCTGACGTGGACCGAGCAGGGCGCCTACCTCAATGGTGTCGATGGAGCCGAGGC
>DASYGC010000566.1:0-10245 GCA_036000225.1 Ktedonobacterales bacterium
CTACACCTTTGACACCGAGGGCCGGCTCGCGGTCTGGGCCAACAAGCCCAGCGGCGCCACGGCCAGCGCCAACGAACTCTACGACGGCGCGGGGCAGTGGGTGGCGCGGCAGACCACCAGCAGCGGGGTGCTGACCACCAGTGTCTACGTCGGTCCGTTGGTCGAGTATGACTCCAGCGGCAGCACCACCACCGATTACTTCAGCTTTGCCGGGCAGAGCATCGCCATCCACGACAGCGCCTGGCACTATCTCATCGCCGACCAGTTGGGTACGCCGGTGGTCCAGCTCAAGGCCAACGGCACGCCTGAACTGCTGCAACTCAAGCTGCCCTATGGCGGGGGACGCTACGCGGCGGCCAGCCTGGGCAATCTGGGCTTCACCGGCCAACGCAAGGACACCTCACCCAACCTCACCTATTTCAACGCGCGCTACTACGACCAGGATGTCGGGGTGTTTCTCTCCGCCGATCCGGTCACGTCCGGTCACATCCCGTCATCTCGGGTCACCACTTTGCCGCCAGCCGCCCTCTACCTTTCCCAACCTCGAACGCATGGTCTATAGTGACGTTCAACGCCATCCTGTACTGTCCTCGTTAGTTCACCGAATCGCACGGTCACCAGGCGCTCGCCCGTCGCCAGCGATGAGTCCTGAATGTCAATCGCAGCGCGACTCGTCTACCACCCACTCGTCGCGCCGTGACGCATCCCGCCCACGATGCCACAGCTTGCTCAGTCACGTGGGCCTCCGTCCAGCAATTTCCCGCTGTGAGCAGGCAGATCATGGAAATACTTGTGGCACATTGTGGCATCTGTGACAAAGCGCCGCCGTCCAATAAACCATGGAGCGCGCGCAGCTGAGTCAGACACCTTCCAGTATGCCCGCCTGGCGTAATCCTCGCTGAGTCAGGATCAGCATAGGGGTGTCCGGTGAGGCGATTGCGTAGGTCGCGCAGCCAGATGAGCATGCCCAGGAACTCGACCCTTGACATTTCGCGAGTATCAAGATATAACAAGATATATCGTATTGACTGTGGCATGGCGGTCGACGATAGGACAAGCAAAGAGCCATGCGCAACACACAGAACTCCCATGAGAGGAGCAGCCAAGATGTTTGGCAATGATTGGTTTGATGGTCCGCATCCGGCATTTGCCGCTTCGGGCGATTTCGGCCCCGGCGAGCGCACCGGTTGGGGCGGGCCGCGCGGTGGCCCACCGGGCGGACCGTGGGGGCGTGGTGGTCCCTGGGGCAAGCATGGCCCACGGGGCAGGCATGGGCGCCAGGGCGGCGGCCCATGGGGTGGACCAGGGGCAGACTGGGGCGGGCCATGGGGCTTTGGGCCTCCGCCGATAGCGCGCTTCTTCGCGCGCCGCTTTCCCTTCGGCCCGGGGATGGGTCCCGGCCCCTTTGGTCCGGGAATGGGCCCGCGTATGTTCGGGCGCGGCGATCTCAAGTATGCCATGCTGGAACTGCTGAGCGAGCGGCCCAAACACGGATATGAGATGATCAAGGACCTCGAAGAGCGCAGTGGTGGCTTCTATACGCCGAGCGCGGGGGCCGTCTATCCTACGCTGCAGTTGCTCGAAGATCGCAGCTGGGTGTCCGTCGAACTGGTGGAGGGGAAGAAAGTGTACGCGATCACCGACGCGGGGAAGGGCGCTCTGAGCGAACACCAGCAGCGCCGCGACGAGTCCCAGGGGCCCCAGGGCCAGTGGTTCCGTGGCGGACCCGGCGGAAGGCCCGGCTTTGGCCCAGGGTTCGGCCCTGGCTTCGGTCGCGGACACGGACCTGAGCGCGAGCACCATCACGAGCATGAGCACGAGGGCCATCATGGCCGTGGCGCGCGTGGACGCGGGCCGTTCGGCTTTGAACTCAGCCCTGAACTGGCCGCGCTGGGTCGCGAGAGCATCGAAGTGGCGCGGCTGATGCGCAACGCCGTCATGGCCTCGGCGAGCGATCCCGAGCGCCTCAAGCGGTTGCAGGCCATCGTCGCCCGCACGCGTGGCGAGCTGAACGAGTTTCTTGGCCAGAACTCGTCCGAATCCGGCCCGCGGCAGGAACCGCCCACGGCCAGCGGTGGACCCGTCGAACAGGTCTAGGTCGACGGCAATCGCTCGCTCGTTGGAATCAAGAGGCGTCTCCCATTGGGGAGACGCCTCGCGTCGTTATGTCTGTGCGCGGCGCCGGCCGGCTCACCGGCCGGGCCATCAGGGTGACCGCTGACGAACAACACTTGACCCGGCGGCCATTGCCAGCTAGAATCGAGCCGGACGGCGCGAGGATTGCTGGCGGCAGGTGCGCCGCTGCCCTGGCTCCGCATGCGTGGCGCCGCCAATTGCGGGACAGGGAAACCGGGTGAGCCCGGCTCAGGGATGAGGAGGTCGAGGAGAAGGCTGGGGGAAGATGAGCCGTTTACGCCCGCTATGGGCCTGCCTGAGTGGTCTGCTGGTAGCGGGTGCGCTGCTGGCCTGCGCGGACCTCTCCACTGTCATCGTTGCGCCATCGCCGGGCATTGTGCTGCCCGCGCAATTCCACTGGCATACCGTCAACCCAGGGCACCAGGATCCGCTGGCGCTCCCCACCACCGCACAGCGTCCGGGTCCCACCATCACGGTGCCGCTCACCCATGAATCCGGAGTGGGCGCGCCGCTGTATGCCGCCAACGCGCTCGGCGTGGCCGGCGCGGCCGGCCAGCAGGTGATGGCCACCGAGATCGCCCGACTCACCGTCGCGGGATGGCAGGCGCTGTTTACGCCGACGGTCACGGGATCGTTTCCGCAGTACGTGCTCTACACCACGCTGCGCAGTGGCGCGCACTATTGCTTTGTCGAGTTTAGCGCGTCGGCGCTCACGCGGCAGGAGGCATCGCAGCAACTCGATGTCTACCACAACTGAGTTTTTTGAGCGGGCCGTTGGACCAGGTGTTCCAGGGCGCCGCAACCAGACGCCGCCCTCGCTCGTATCCCTCACAGTGTGCTTGTGAAACCAGCGGTGCCAGCCATCCGAGCAATCCAGGACCGTGTCGTCAGCCACCCTGCTCGCGGCACGTCGCGCAAGGAGCTTCCGGTGAAATCGATCAGTTCCCCGTTCTACCGGGTCGCCGCGTGCGCCGCCGTGCTGTGCATCGCGCTGCTCGGCATCAGCATGCGGGCACCCGCGCGGGCGCATGCTGATCCGTTCACCGCCAATCCTTACACGGGGCAGTTCGGCTCGCCCAACTGTACGTGGTATGCCTGGCAGCGCTTGCACGATACCGAGCACATTGACCTGCAATTCAATGCCGACGCGGGATACTGGATCACGCTCGCCGAACAACCCAACGCCGCGTGGAGTGAAACCGCCAACGACTATGTTCCGCCACAGATCAATACCCAGCCAGCGGCTGGTGATGTGGCCGTGCTGCCGGTGGCCAGTTCGTGGGCCAATCCGTTCCACGTCGCCTACGTCGAGAGTGTCAATGGTGACGGCACCATCGAGGTCAGCGAACAGAGCTATGGCGACTACAGCGCTGGCACCCAGACGCAGCCCTACCCCTATGTGCGTTACAAACGCTGGAATGTGGCGGCCATGCAGCAGGCGGAGCGGAACCAGGCGCGCTTCCTGCACTTCGGACCGGTGGCGCCGCGGGCGGTAGATGATTTCGAGCTGGCCGGCGGAACCACTCCCGCCACCGCGCCGCTCAACCAGGCGGTGCATGTGGCGCTGAGCCTGACCAACACCGGCACCACCACGTGGACGGCTGCCGACGGCTATGCGCTGGATGAGATCACGAGCAACTGTACGACCTGTTCCAGCTCGCTCGTCTCCGTGGCGCTGGCGGAGCAGCAGCGGATCGCGCCGCGGCAGACCTGGACCGCCGCGTTCGATGTGAGCACAGGACCAGGGCAGATGTGCGCGACCGATACGGGCGCTTCGGCCTGCGACGCGACTGCCGCTGCCTGCGCGGTCAGTTGTTATTTCCTGCCGCAATTCGTGATGCAACACGGTACGACGGCCTTTGGTCCCGTGCTGCCGCTGAGTGTGCTGGTTGCGCCAGGCGGCGTGCCAGGTGCCACCCCGACACCAGGGGCCACACCGGCCGCCACACCGGTCGCGCCTACGCCCACCGCGACCAGTACCGGCGGTACCACTGGCGACAGCGCGACGCTCAGTGGCGGCAGCGACGCACCCGAGGTGCGGGCGGGCCAGGTGTTCTCGATCTCGTTTGCGCTGCAAAACACCGGCACCACCAGCTGGTCCGATGCCGGCGGCTACACCCTGGCCTGCACCTCGAACTGCCTGGGCGCCACGACGGTGGGGTTGGCCGGCCAGTCGGTCGCGCCGGGCGAGCAATATGAGTTCGCGCCCAGCCTGACGGCGCCCGCCACGCCCGGCCTCTACCACACCTCGTGGACGCTGGAAGATCACGGCGCGCCGTTTGGGCCGAATCTCTCACTTGACATCACGGTCCACGGCTGGACGGTGCTGCTGCGACAGCCGTCGCCGGCCTGCGATAGTCCCAGCGGCACGGTCTGGTTCAATCCCCTGCCGGCCAGCACGCAGGCGGCGGGATGCGCGCCGGGCGGCTATGAGATGACGCAGACCACCGCGCGGGCCTACGCGGAGACCGACTTGAAGGCCGTCACGACCTTACCATACGACCAGACGACGTTTCAGGCGCGGGTGACCGCGACCTTCCTGGTGCCCAACGATCCCAGCACGTTCGCCGCCCTCATCGTGCAGACGCCACGGGATCCAACCCAGGCGGGCGGGTATATCTTCGGGGTCGCACCGGATGGCCACTGGCGGCTGCAAGCGGTGTCGGCGGCCTCGAAGATCACCAGCATCGCCGAGGGCTATCTCACGCCGGCGGCGACGGTGACGCTCAGCGTCACCGTGCGGGACGGTGAGCTGTCGGCGACGATCAACCAGCAGCCGGTCATCCAGTGGAACGACACGCTCGGCCCCAGCGGCGAACTGGGCTTGCTGGTCGCCAACGATGTCGCGGCGCCCTCGTCGGCGGTGCTCTTCACCGCCTTCGAGCTGGATCAGTGGACGTGATCGGGAACTTTTCACGCGCGTGGGCCGTCGTGGACACCAGCCGTCCCATGGCGGGAAGGCCAGAGGAGGGACCACCATGGCTAACACACGCGCGCTGCTCAAAAAGTTGCTGGCTCCGACCGCGCTCGCCCTGGCATTGATCCTCACGCAGGCACAGTCGGCGCTCGCGTGTGGTGGACTGGTCGCCCCAGATGGCGATGTGCGCCTGGGCCGTGCCAGTACGCTGGTCGCCTGGCACGACGGCATCGAACACTATCTGACCAGCTTCAGTTATCAGGGCAATGAGTCGGGTATCGGCTGGATCGTCCCGCTGCCGACGGTGCCGCTCTCGATCGAAGCGGGCGGGCGCTGGACGTTGCAGCGGTTGTTCAACGAGACGCACCCTTTCATCCAGAACACCGTTGCGTTTGGTGCCGCCGCTCCCACCGCCGCCAACGCCGCGCAGGTACTCCAGCAGGTGCAGATCGAGGCGCTCAACATTACCGTGCTGCGCGGCAGTGGCCAGGCGGTGATTGATTGGTGCGCGCAAAACGGCTTCTTCCTCAACGGCGATACACGCGCCCATCTGCTGGCCTATGCCAACGCCACGCCGATCTTCATGGCCGCGAAGTACGACACCGCCGCGGCCAAGGCGCGGGGCCAGACCGTGGGCGATGGGGCTCCCATCCTGATTACGATGAAGACACCGCAGCCCTGGGTGCCGCTGGAAGTGCTCGCGCTCGACGGCCAGCAGGTGCAGGCCGATCTCTATTTCCTCACCGATCAGCCGCTGAACACCTCCACGCTGAACGCGACCATTGGCCAGTCAGCGGTTGGCTCTGACATTCCTGGCGCCACGGGCTTCAATGTGGCCTTCCAGGAGCGGATGACCGCGCCGCTGTATCACGATCTCTCGACCGACCGCAACATGAGTTGGGTCTGGCCGAATAGCTGGCTGACCTACCTGAGCCTGGATGCACCCAGCGAGCACGTGAGCTACGACCTGAGCGTCACGCCGGCGGGCATCATCCACCTGCTCCCGTTCGGCACCGCGCCGTTCGCCAGCACCAGCGCCGCGCCAGCGCACGATTTCTGGGCGTCGCTGCCCCACCTGCCGCTGGGCACACCGCAGGTCGCGCTGCTGCTGCTGGTGCTGCTGGCCATCGGCGGCGCGCTCACCTGGGTGATCGTCGCCAGCCTGCGGCACGAGTTGCGGCAGCACGCGGCGACACCGGTGGGTCCACGCTAAGATTGCGCGGCGCAACGATGTACACCCGATGGAGCGCATGGCAGGCGCCGGGCGGGCACGTGCCACCAGGGAAGGACGGGATGCATGCGCGGATCGCGGGTACGACGGCTGCTGGGCGCTTTGGGTGTCGTGCTCGCCCTGGCGCTTGCCGCGTGCGGGCAGACGCCGGCTGACATTCCGCTGATTGGCTCGCCCGTGCCGACCTTCACCCTGGCGCCAGCCGGGCAACTCAACTGGCAGCCGCATCTGCCGCCGGTGGTCGGCATTCCACAACTGGCGTCGCTCTTCAATGATCCGACGCTCGCCCTCGCGCCGAGCGATAGTCGGGTGGCCTACGAATGCGTTGCCGCCGCCAGGTTCGGCGCTCCGGGGGCACAGGTGTGGACCACGCGCGATGGCGCATCCCACTGGAAACGTGCCGCCGATCTGGTATCCGGCGGGGTAGTAGATTCTTGCCCGATCAGCGTCGACGGGCTGAACCCCATGCGCGCGGTCGCGCTCACCTTCCGCGATGCCCACGATCAGTGCATGGCCTGTGGCGACGGCACCTATATCAACTTCCTCACCGAAGATGGCGGCGCGACATGGGCGCCGGTGCGCGGTCCCGCTGACACGGTGCATCAGCTCGCTCGTCCTCGCCTCTTCCACTCGCTCTGCCCATGCGAAAAACTCATCAGGCGTGGAGATTCCCGGTTCAATCTCGTGGTCCAGTGGCTCCTGGTTCACAATGAGGCGAGCATCAATCACTGCTTTGTGGTCGAGGTAATACTGCTTCGCGGCAGCCCATTCGTCCGGATCAAGATGATAGTCCTGGATCACGGCCTCGTCCCGGCAGTGCTGTGCGATCCAATCACCTACAAGATTCCAGATCGGATAGCCGCTGCGCACATGCATATCCGATGCTCGGCGGTCGCCTCCATGTGCCAGATATTGGTTCGTTGAAGTGGGATCAGTGTTCATGGATGCCTCCTCGCGGGAGTATGCGCGCTCCGCTTTCCTCGCCGTATCTTTTGTTCTGCCCTACCGCTTCAACCCGCACCGCATGCATGATACCATGCTGCCAGATGTGTCCTACGTTTGCGCGCTGAACGGATGCTCGCGCGGGTACATGCGCGCGATGACGGCGATGGGCACTAGCAGCCAGGGCAGGTTGGCGAGCGCGACGATGAACAGGTGCGGGGTGGCGTGCGGGCCGAAGGTCTCTTCGGCCATGATGATGGTGACGTTGGTCAGCATCACCGCGGCCCAGATGATGCTCGGCAGGCGGATCCAGTCCTTGCCCTTGCTATAGGCATAGATCGCAACGGCATAGAAGGGGCCGAAGCCGAGCGCGTCGATCCAGATGGTGGCCTTCCACCAGACCGGGCGGGCCAGCAGGACGGGATCGAAGGTGCGTCCCCACCAGTGGACCATATCCACCAGCGGCGGTGGCGGCCAGAGCGGATAGGCGAAGTGGAACGGATCGGCGATGATGATCTGCTCGATATCCACGATATAGGTGATGAAGCACAAATTCACCAGGAAGAAGACCACGAAGGCGATATCGAGCGGACGGCGCGCGAAGGGAATCGTGGACCTACGGTCCGTGGCGGAGTCGCTGGCAGGCCGCGCGGAATGCGCTGGCGGGGCGAGATCGGTCATCTGGGACACCTCCTCGCGCGCGATGGCGTGATGGCACGCTGGCCCGGCAGCGAATTCGGAGGAGCCTACAGCGCGCCCTTGCGGCACAGTATACTGCGGCTGAGATGCCATCCGCCAACCGCGCACACTGCGTGCCGCGAAGAAGAAAGAGCGACCACCATGCCGACCCTTGAAGATGCCATCCTGCTGGCCGTCCAGGCGCATCACGGACAATTGGAGAAGAATGGCCAGCCGTATATCCTGCACCCGCTGCGCGTGATGTTCCGTCTTGAGCACGAGCATGAGCGCATGGCCGCCGTTTTGCACGATGTAGTCGAAGACACGCCACACACGCTGGATGACTTGCGCGCGCGAGGCTATCCACCCGAGGTGGTGGCGGCGGTGGACTGCCTGACACGGCGGCCCACGGAAACCTACGAGGAGTTTATCGAGCGTGCTGCCGTCGATCACATCGCGCGGCGGGTAAAGCTTGCCGACCTCGAAGACAACATGGATATTCGCCGCTTGACCAGCTTTGCCGCCAACGATGCCGACCGCATGCGCAAGTACCTGATCGCCTGGCGCGCGCTGACGGGCCCCGCATAATGCCAGGCGCGACCGCCCTCACAGGGCTTGGTGATGACGCGATGCGGGTCCCAAGAGTGGCCTTTGCGGTGCACTCCGCCCTACAATAGAAGGTGAGCGCACCGCCACGCTGTCGCGATGCGCGCCCGATTCCGGACGTCGCTGCCCGCCAGATCAGGGAAGGTCTGGCGGGCTTCGTATTGACCCGGCATGCGTGCTGGAGATTGAGACGGGGTATACGCCCCTATGGCGTTCCAACGCTACGCTCGCGCGGTTTGTCAACGCGGGCCGCGGAGATGATGGAGTACTATCGCATGGTGACGATGAGTGTTGACGATTTACTGACGCGCTACGCGGCGGGTGAACGCGCATTCAGGCGTGTCGATTTGAGCGGCGCCGATCTTGAAGGCGCCACACTGGCAGACGCCGATTTGAGCGGCGCGCGGCTCTTTGGCGCGCGATTCGCCGGAGCCGATCTGTGGGGCGCCACACTCGATCGGGCGGACCTCGCTATTGCCGACCTACGCGCCGCCGATCTACGCGGCGCCAGCCTGAGGCACGCCACACTGTGTCACGCCGACCTCGCATCGGCGCTCTTGTTCGGCGCCAGTCTGCGCCAGGCCGATCTGCGCCATGCTGATCTGCGCGATGTTCGCTTGTTTGGCGTCGATCTTACCGACGCGCGGCTCGATGGCGCGCGCCTGGGCGACTCGCGGAGTGACGCCGCCCAGCGCGAGAGCGCCACGCGCTCCCGTGCGGCGCTGAGCACCCTGCGGCACACGATCGTGTGATGCACGGCTCGGGACCAGCTGATGCGGCATGCGCGTGATCGGCTGCGTTGCGTCGTGGCGCACGGGTGTGCGCTCTGGCCTCGTTATGCGTCGTGGCGCCCGCGTGTAGCGCAACCTCGCTCTGGGCCGTGTGCTGCGCACGCCTTCACCCGAACCACGTATGAGAGGATCGCACTGTCCGCACGCGAGCACACGGGCCGGCCAGCTATCCGCCCACCAACGAGGTCAGCGCCGTGCGCAGCCGCGCGATGCTTTCGCCGTCCAGCGCCGAGACGGCGATACAGTTGAAGCCAGGCGCCATGGCGCGCAGCCGCCGCTCGCCCTCGGCCACCTCATCGCCACTGGCCGGCACACCTGCCTCTGTCAGTACAGCGAGTTCGTCGTAGCGTGTGCCGACCACCAGCGCGGGGCGGAACACCAGCGCGGGCTCAGCCGTGCCGCTCGCCTGCGCCGCACGGGCGCGCGCTCCACCCGTGCGCCGCCACGCCGCCTCGGCATATACCGCCAACGCCGCGGCGATCAGCGCGGCCGGCGCGTGCACCAGCACCTCGGCGTGGATGATCTGCCGCGTGCGACACCAGCGCATCAACCGCTCGCGCAGCTCGTCATCGTCTACGCCGGTGATGGTCAGGCCGCCTCTGGCGCGCGGGCGGATCGCGAGCGGCAGGGGCTGCGGCACCGCCTGGATGCCCCCGCTGGCCAGCGCGGCGCGCAACACGCCGAACTGCCGCAGCGCGCCGTCCGCAAGGTCCTGCGCCAGCAGCAACGCCTCAGCGTGGCGCGCCGCCGCCACCCAGGCCGCGGGATCGTTGCCATCGTCTGTGCTGGCGGCAAGCTCCGCGATCAGGCCATCCGCCAGGCGGATCGTGCCCGGCTCAGCTGAGCGTGCTGGCGGTTGCTGGTCGTTACGCGCTGGCGCGGCCAGCTCCGCCAGCAGCGTGCGCTTGCCCACACCCGGCATCCCCAGCAGCGCGAGCCGCACG
>DASYGC010000567.1:0-5815 GCA_036000225.1 Ktedonobacterales bacterium
GACGATCCGACCACCGCCACGGCGCAGGCCATGGCCTCCACCAGCACGCGGCCAAACTGCTCGGTCCAGTTCGATTGCGTGAGCGAGGGCAGCACGAGGATATCCAGACTTGCCATACTGGTCGCTACCTGCCCGCTTTCGAGGCCGCCCATGAAGTGGACCCGGCCCGCGATGTTCAGCCGCTGTGCCAGCGCGCGTAGCTCGGGCTCGGTTGGTCCACGCCCCAGGATGATGAGTTCGGCGCGCGCTGCCATGGGCGCGAATGCCCGCACCAGCAGCTCGACACCCTTTTCTGGCCTCAGCCGGCCCACGTAGCCGATGCGCAGCGGTGCGCCGGCTGGGTGCGGTCGCGGCACGAACAGCTCGGTATCCACCCCGAACTGCGGGAAGACCGCCGCCGGACCCGCATATCCCTTGCGTCGCAGCACGCCGACGGCATCCGCATTCGCCGCCAGCACATACCGCGTGTGCCGATAGTTGTATTGTTCCATCCAGGCGAACGGCGGAGGATATTGCCGGTACAGATTCTGCCAGGTCGTAAACAGCGCCCGCGCGCCGTTACGCTGAGCGAGGCGCATTGCCTGATAGGTCGCCAGATTGAACGGCTCCTCATCAATGTGGACCACATCTGGCATCCGCTCGCGCAGAATGCTGGCAAGTGTCGGATAGGCATGCACATGAAAGTGGCCATTGAGCCACATCGGAGCGACCGCCATCGTCCAGTTGTGGCGTTCCACCGGTTCGATCCGCTGCGTGCCGCCATCGTCGGCGCGCCAGAACGGCGGCGATACCACCGTCAGTTCGACATCCGGCCGCGCCGCCAGCAAGTCTGCCTTCTTCTGCGCGGTCGCATTGAGCATGGCCTTCGAGATCAGAACTACTCGCACCAGAACGCTACCTTCTCGCTCACACGCGTGTCCCCATCACGTCAGCGTACACCGCGCTGGTATCTACGGCTGCCTGCGTCCAGGTGTAGCGCTTCACATGGGCCTGCGCGCGCGCGCGCAAATCCTCGCGCAGGCCAGGTGAGGTGAGCACGCGCTGGATGGCTCCGCTCAGGGCATCAGGATCCTCAGGATTCACCAGGATGCCCGCGCGCCCCACCACTTCGGGCAACGAGGTGCGTTCTGAGCATACCACCGGCGCGCCACACGCCATGGCTTCGAGTGGCGTGAGGCCGAAACCTTCATAGAGCGATGGAAACACGAAGCACGAGGTCGCGCTGTAGATCAAGGGAAGGTCGTCCTGGGCGACATAGGTGCACCGGATATGATCGGCGATGCCCAGGGTCTCGGCCAGCGGGCGCCAATCGGGAAACATCTGGCTCGATCCCAGCTTGCCTGGATCACCTGAGATCACTAACTGCAACCCGGGATCGCCGATCGCATGATAGACGCCGGCAAAAGCCCCGACTAGCGTGGAGACATTCTTGCGTTGATCGAGACCACCGACATAGAGCACGAATCGCTCCGCGAATCCATACCGCTCGCGTGCCTCGCGCAGTCGGCTCGCATCAACAATGCGCTTGAACCGCGGCGCCGGCGCCAGCAACACCACGCGAATACGATCTTCGGGAATACCCAGCACTTCCATGATGTCGCGCTTGGAAAACTCAGAGATCGTGATCACCATATTGGCCTGCTTGGCCGCTCGCGCCACCAGCTGATTATAGGCCGCCGCCGCGGGCGAGGCCCGGTATGCCGGTAAGCGCAACCCGATCACATCCCGGATCGACACCACGCGCGGCACGCCGTGACCCAGCAGCGGAGGCGCGAAATACGGCACATGCATGACCCGCGCGTTTTCCCGTTTGGCCGCCATCGGAAAGGTGTGTTGCTCCCAGATCAGCTTTTCCAGGCTGGCACCGCCGCGTCCGAGTTGGCCGACCGGGGCGGTCTGCCAGGTGAAACTCGAGGACGTGTCTGGCTTGTCGCGCACCTCATGCGGCGTCAGAATCACATACTCGTTGATGCCATCGACGCGTCCAAGTGCTTCGAGCAGGTGGTAGGCGTACTGGCCACTGCCATTGCCAGGATTCTCGAGGAACAAGCCATTGAACGCAATACGCATGCGGTGCTCACTTTATGTCGGCGGTTGGTGACTTGCGCGCGAGAATGACCGCCAGCGCCAGACAGAGAGCCATCTGGAGCTCCATGCCATGGACAAAAACATCATCAACAACGTTGTGGACCGCGATGGCGACCAGCACACCCAGCACTCCCAGCGCCAACGCGCGCTGCTCGGCGCCTTGCGTGAACGCGAGCCGCATCCGCTGCCCCAGTATCCCCAGCGTCGCCACGGCCCTCGCCATCCATGGTACACTCCCGTCGCGCGGTGTCGGGGTGTCAGCACCACGCGGCGCGGTCGCCACCGCGCCGGTAGCGCGCGAGCGTAGCGATCCGCTTTGCCAGCGCGCGCCACGCCAGGCCACGACCAGCATCGCCGCCGTCAAGGCCACAAAGGCAAGCAGTCCCACTATGCCCGTTTCCGCCGCCGCATTGATGTAGTAGTCGTGCGCCTGACCCAGCGACAGACTCCAGCCGGGAACCTCAAAGTGTGGGTACGCTGCGCCATAGTTGCCCGCACCCACGCCGAGCAGTGGATGCGCGACAAACATCCGAAGACCCGCGACCCAATGGGCCAGCCGTTCGACCGACGAGAAATTGGCATCGTTGACCGGACCGCTGAGTGACACACCGTCAATGCGCAACGCGTGCAGCATCCTGGCTTGTACGCCCGTCGGGATCAGGTGCGCGATCCACGCGCCACCGAGCACGAGCGTCCCCGCGACCACTCCCACGGCGGCAACACGTTCCACACCCACCGCTACGACGAACAGTACCGCGATCGCGATCGCCAGTCCCAGTAAGGCCCCGCGCGAATTGGCCAGCGCTTGCGCGCCTAGCAGCAGCGCCGCCGCACCGCCAGCTAACCACCGCTCCCGTGGCCGCTGGCCGGCCAGCGCCAGCGCCAGCGCGAATGGCAGCGAGAGATTAAGGTAGGCCGCATAGGGGTTCGGCTGGCCAAATGTGCCAAAGACGCGGATGGTGGAGCCCGTTGGACCGAGGTCACCCGTCGCCAGTACCCATTGAGCGTACCCCAGTAGGGCCTGTACGACGCCAACCAGGACCATTATCCAGACCATCACACGCACCCGACCAGCGTGCGCCAGCAACGCGCAACCCGTGCCGAAGACGACGAGTACCTCAGCCCACTTCAGCCCTTCCTTGAGCACATCAGAGCGGCTACTTGCCACAGCGCCCGAAAGCAAGATGACGCCCAGATACACCGCGAGTGCCCCTCCGATGAGCGCGGCATTCGGGTGCCGCTGTGCGAATGCGCGCAGCGCGCGGTTGGGGCGCGATCGCGTCTCGCGCGTCTCGTGCCCGAACCGCGCGCGAACCGCTGGCACGCCACAATGGATCAGCCAGCCCAGTCCCAGTGCCGCCACCAGCACATCGGTCGGACCCGCGCGCAATGGGCCCACGCCAAGCGTGAGGACCCCATCGAGGGTTACGGCTGGAACGAGTGCGTAACACAGCACCCGCGGACAGCTGACCGCGCAGGCAATGCCCGCCAGGCCGAGGAGAATCCACCCGCCTTTGTCCGGCGCGAGCGCCGTCGCCACGGCGGCGATGACCACGGCCACGATCGCGAACACGACCAAACGCCGGACAGGTTGGTCCACCTTAACGAGCATTGTTCACTTACCTGATCCGCTGGTGGGTTCGCCTGGCTCCGCCCGCAGCCGCGCGATGGCCCGGCCCAGACGTTCCAAAGCGCGCTCGCGCCCGAGGACTTCGATGGTCTCGAACAACGGAGGCGAAACCGTACGGCCCGTCACGGCCACCCGCATGCTGGTGAACAACTGCCCCGGCTTCAGGCCGAGTTCGCCAACCAGCTCGCGCAGCCGGGCCTCCATAGCGCTTGCCTCCCACTGTGTGAGCCCCTCCAGCCGCGCCCTGGCCGCTTGCAATCCCGCCAGCGTACGCACCTGGTCCATCCCTTTGGCGATCAGGAGCGCCGTATCGAACGCCGTCACGTCGCCGAAGAAAAACCCCGTCATCCGCGCGGCTTCCGCCAGCGTCCGCATACGCTCCTGTTCGAGGCGCAGCACGCGTGCGACATAGCTCTGATCGAGCGGTCGGGCGATCTGGTCGGGCAGGCCCCCTTCCGCCTGAGGACGCTCGAGGAACGGCAACGTGCGCCGCGTCAGTTCGCTGGCATCGAGCTGGCGGATGTACACCCCGTTGAACCACAACAGGCGCTCTTCATCGTACTTGGATCCCGCTGTGCCCACACGATCGAGGCTGAACGCGCGCACCAATTGCTCTCGCGTGAGGATGTCGGCCTTATCGTCGTACGACCAACCCAGCAGCGCCATGTAGTTGAGCACCGCCTCGGGCAGATAGCCCAGGTCGCGGTATTCGAGCAGTGGCACGGCGCCATGCCGCTTGCTGAGTTTGCGGCCATCATGGCCCAGCACATCGGGCACGTGCGCGAAGATCGGTGGCTGCCAGTCGAGTGCCTGGTAGATCAGGACGTGGAGCGGCGCGCTCGGAATCCACTCCTCGGCACGAATCACGTGGGTGATGCCCATCAAATGATCGTCGATGACATTCGCGAGATGGTAGGTTGGATAGCCGTTCGACTTCAACAACACCGCGTCATCCAAATTGCTATTTTCGAACGCGATGTCCGCGCGCAGCGCATCGTGTACCTTGGTCGTCCCACTCAACGGCACCGCGAACCGCACGACATACCGCTCGCCCGTCGCGGCGCGTGCCGCCTGCTCCTCCCGTGTCAGCGATCGGCAGTGCCGATCGTAGCGCGGCGGCGCGTTGCGCGCCTGCAACTGCTCGCGCACCTGCTGCAGCCGTTCGGGCGTACAGAAGCAGCGATACGCGCCACCCGTCGCGATCAATCGGGCGGCAAACGCTTGGTAGAGCTCGCGCCGCTGCGTCTGGAAGTACGGACCATGTGGCCCCCCGGCCCCCGGGCCTTCGTCCCAATCCAGCCCCAGCCAGTTAAATCCCTCCAGGATCGCCGCCACTGCGCCCGGAACGGTGCGCGCGATGTCGGTATCTTCGATGCGCAGCAGGAACTTGCCACCCGTATGGCGCGCCAGCAGCCAGTCAAACAGCGCCGTGCGAAATCCTCCGATATGCTGCAGCCCAGTAGGACTGGGGGCGAAGCGCACGCGCACGGGAGACTCGCGCGCGGGCAAGCCGGCAGGCGGCGGGGCATCTGACGAGCGGGCAAGCATGATTTTCTCCGGATCTCCGGTCACTGGCACCAGCAGGAAAGCGCCACATAGTACCCCTGTGAGTCATTCAGGGGGGTAGGTAGGTTGGGATGCCACGTCACCTTATAATGAGCTTGCGCGTCTTATCGGGTGGACCATCCTGTGTAGTTGCGCACATATGTCTCGCACTCTACTCAGTGCTGGCACTGCCTGTCAAGACGTGGATGACCGCAGCGGGCGTGCTGTCGCGTCCACTGCTCGGGCATGGCGCGACGTGGGGAAGTACCCTGGCGGCCATGATCGCTACCCATGCGGCGAGGGATCGTCGCTCCAAACCATTGCCGGTCGCAGCGGAGAGCGGAGGAAAAGGATTCATGGACCTGAATGATGCTGACGAACAACTACCGACCGGCGACTCATCGGATAGCACCACACCACCTCAACTAACACCCGCTCGTGAACCGGCGGATACGGACAAGCCGGGCAACTTGCCCGCGGCGGCGAGCGGAAACACCGCTCCTGTTGCCTCCACCTCACGCCGCAAACGCAAACGCGGTCGGCGGCGCACCG
>DASYGC010000568.1:0-2840 GCA_036000225.1 Ktedonobacterales bacterium
GCCGGGTCGGCCAGGGCCGCAGCGCGCAGGAGCTCGATGAGGGAGGGGATATCCGATGGCGAAGGGGGGCGCTCGACCGCAAACAGAACCACCAGGGCCCCGACGTAGGACAGATCCTCCTGGCTAGGCACGGCCTCCGAGGGCAGCAGGCGGAATTCCGTCATCGCCGAGGCGACCGTCGTGCGTGCTTCGTCCTCGAACACGCGACGCGACGCTGCCAGCGCGTGTATGCAGACGGCGCGAACGGGCGTAGTCACGTCAACTGGAAGGGGAGCGTCGCACCATCGCTCATGGAACGTGGCCGGCGCCGCCATGGGTACGCCGCGATCATTGCCCTCCATCCGGCGTGCGGCGAAGCCACGCATCCGCACGAGCACGGCGCCCGAGTCGTCACACAGCGCCACCTCCAGTTTACGCAGGCCGGCGCTGCTCCCCGCGCCGTTGCGAACCACCGCATAGGCGGCACCATGGCAAGGGGCGAAGACCTCCAGCGCCTCCAGTGCGTAGGGTACGTAGGGGGTCATCCGCGCCGGTGCGGCGGAGGCATCGCCAGGCACGCGCATCAGTCCTAGCGAGGCCTGTAAGGCGCCATCGAGTATCGCGGGATGAAGAACGAACTGATGCGCGTCCGGTCGCGCGACGTCGGGCACGTCCAACCGGGCGAGCACGACGGGCGCATGGTCGGCGTCCTGCCCCACACACACCCGTTGCATGCTGCGGAACGATTCGCCGTAACGCAGGCCACCGGCCTCCAGGAGGCCGTAGCACTCCGCGACCGATAGCTCCGTATCGCAGCGTGCGCGAAGCGCGTCAAGGTCGACTTGGGGCGGAACATCCTCGCAAGGTATCGCGGCACACTGGAAGTGGATCGTGCGCTCCGCGCCATCTCGGGCGAAGATTTCACAACCGAGGTCGCCCGAGGACATCCGGTATAAACCCACGTGAACTTCCGCGGTCGTCCCCGTGGAAACAATGGGCTGGGCCCAGATCGCGTTGCGCAGACGCCAGTGCCCAGCCAACCCATCGCCTGTGGCGCGAGCGAGCGCAGCGTAGGTCATTTCCAGGTAGGCGACCCCCGGCAGCACCGGCGCACCGTTCACCACGTGGTCGCGGAAGAAAAACTCCGTGCCGTCGAAACGCGACGTGAAGCGCTGCTCGTCGATACTGGACGTATTCTCGTGCACCGCCGGATGCAACACCGACCGCTCGCCGGTGCCCATCGTGGGGCGCCGCGCCGTCGGCGCGCTCTCCTCCACCCAGTAGCGCTCACCGGCGAACGGATAGGTAGGCAGCGAGAGACGCCGCGGCGCGGGATGGGGGTAGACGGCACTCCATTCCACCGTGTCACCGGTTGCCCAGGCGCGCGCCACGTCGGCGTGCCGACCTTCGGCGAGGGCGGTCCGGATCGCCGAGGACGCGGACATCGGCCCGCCGCTATTGGCGCCGCGAATGGCTGGGGAAAGCGCCCCCTCGAACACCTCGTATCCTTCCGTAGTACCCGCGACAAAGGCGTGCAAAGCTTCCTGCAGCGAACCGAGATCATTCGCGACGAAGGCGACCCGGTGGGCATGCGCCTCCCTGCCCCGCTGCAGCGTATGCGCGAGCCGGTGCAGGTGGTCGCCGGCCACCGTGGCCTCACCCTCCGCCAAGTACGCCAGCAGGCGCCGTGCGCTCTCGCGCACCTGCGAGGGCGTCTGCGCCGAGAGCGGCACAATGGCGGGCATTGACGGCGAGGAGCGAAATGGGTCCTGGTCCTCGACGTGTTCCTCAAGGATCGCATGGGCGTTCGACCCGGCAGCGCCGAAGGAGCTGACCGCAGCGCGCCGGGGGAAGACCGCTTCCACACCGTCGACGGACACGCGCGGGCGCTCCCACGGCGTGGTGCCTGTCTGCACGACGAATGGTGTCGACGCCCAGTCGATGTGCGGATTGGGCCGCCCGCCGTGGAGCGAAGGCACGAGGGTCGCGTGGCGGAGCTGCAGCGCGACCTTGATGATCCCGGCAATACCGGCCGCCGACTCGGTATGCCCCATGTTCGACTTGATCGACCCGATGGCACAGTACCCGACGGCATCGGTTCCGGTGCGGAACGCCCTGGCGAGTCCTTCGATCTCGATCGGATCGCCCAGTGCGGTTCCCGTCCCATGGGCTTCGACGTAGCTGATGCTGCGTGGCCCGACCCCGGCCTTCGTCATGCACTCGGCGATCAGATCGGCTTGCGCCACCGGGCTCGGTACGGAGATACCGCTTACCGCGCCGACGTGATTGACCGAACTGCCGCGTATCACGGCGTATATATGGTCGTTATCGGCGACAGCTTGCCTCAGTGGCTTCAGCACCACGACGCCGACGCCCTCGCCGGCCACGTAACCGTCGCCTCCCTCGCCGAAGGTGCGGCAGCGGCCGTCGCTGGAATGCATGCCAAGAAGTGCGAAGGTGAGGTATTTGCCCGGATGCAGCGAGAGATTCACGCCGCCGGCAAGCGCCACCTGGCACTCGCTGCGACGCAGACTTTCCACGGCCATGTGCACCGCGGTCAGCGACGACGAGCACAGTGTGTCGATGACCACGCTGGGCCCGTGGAAATTGCAGAAATAGGACACACGGTTGGCGATCGGGGCATTGGACATCGCAAGCGATTGAAGCTGCCCATCGAACAGCCGCTGCGCCTGCCAGAGCAGGTAGTCCTTGTGCATCACCCCTGCGAACACACCGACCGGTCGGCGCTGGCTGCCCCCTTGCGAAGCCACGAGATTGCGCGGGTTATACCCGGCATCCTCGACAGCTTCCCACGACACTTCAAGGAAGAGCCGCTCCTGCGGGTCGATCGCTTCGGCCGC
>DASYGC010000569.1:0-5881 GCA_036000225.1 Ktedonobacterales bacterium
CCCTCGCCATGTCCGATGACCCCTCCGCTCCCCTGCTCCCCGTGCCGGCTACCGCCAGCAGCCCTACCCCCGATCCTCCGATCCCCGCCGATGCTCCCGCCGCCGCGGCCCTTCCCGATTCGATCGCGTCCGCCACGCAGCCCGCCACCGCAGCCCATCCGCCTCTGGACCCCCTCGCCTCGCAGGAGAGGGGGCAGGGGGAGAGGTCCCTCGGCCACCGGATCTGGCAGCTCTTCTGCACCGGCGGCACCTTCTCCTCCATCGCCCGCGACCTTCACATCGACCGCCAGACCGCCACCCGCCACGTCCGCGCCATCCAGGCTGAACAGGCCGAAGCCGAACAGGAAATCTTCGCCCTCGCTCGCCTGCAAGCCGTCCACGCCCAGCTCGCCATCCAGCGCGCCGCCTGGGCCGCCTACGAGGCCGAAGTCGCCCACGAAGAGGACTACCTCGCCGCCAGTCAGCACGCCCTCGACATCGCCGCCAACGCCGCACCCCGCTCCAAACTCGATCCCGACTGGCTGCCGCCCGGCGTCCGCCCCGAGCCACAGCCCTGCGCCCACCCACCCTATCGCGCCCAGCGTGCTCGCCTGCTCGCCCTCGCCAGCACCGCCTCCTTGCGTGCCGCCCGCCTCCAGGGCCTGCTCGACCGCCCCACCGCCCCGCCTCCCGCGTCGTCGGCCCCCAACCCCCCGCCGAACCTGTCGTCGGACCAGACTCCCACGTTGCCTGGTGATATTTCGCCCGCCCCTGTCACCACCATTCCCAGCTGTACCTGCGCCTGCCACTCCTCACCGATCACCCTGCCTACCGCGCCGGCGCCCACGTCCATCTCGCCCACGTCCATCTATCACCCCTCGCCAACCGACCCACTTGCACCATGCGATTACTCGTCGAATTCAATTCGACAAGCGCCCACTATGCCCAGACTCCCCCTCAGTGGGCTCAGCGCGAAATATGCTATTCCCTCTCTCCCCCTCGGCGGGATTTCCGCGAAATATTCTGTGGACGTTTGTGGCATGCCTGCTTCTCGACCTTCGCTCCCGCCACCATGGGACGACGCGCGCCAGGCTGGCCAATTGCCGCGAATCGCCGGAACAGCGCAGCCCGACCGGTGGACCAGGCGGTCTACACCGTAGCGGCAGGTGCGATACAATGCTGCCAGCAAGGGTCACTGCCAGTCACTGCGTAGCATTTCGTGCGACTGATTATCCCATCTCCGTGGTCCGTCCGCCGCGTCGCGCCTGCCAGCACCGCCAGGCGGAATGCTCGCCGGACCTCATAGTGGAAGGGTAGCTTCAGTGCCCATGTCGCCCTCCCGCCCACGCTCATGGTTTGCCACAAATCCCACCACTACGCCACATGCCTGGTGGGTGGATGCCGCCCTGATCGTCGCCGTTTCAGCCGCCATCTATGGCATCGTCGTCGCCGCCGCGCGCTGGACCGCGCCGCTCACTCCCGCCACCCATATCGACCTCTCCCCCCTGGCGCTGCCCTCCTACGCCGGCCTTTCCACCTTGCGCATGGCCGTGGCCTACGTGATTTCGCTCGTCTTCACCCTCGTCTACGCCCGCGTTGCCGTGGCCAGTCGCGTGGCGGGGCGCATCTTGCTACCCTTGCTGGACATCCTGCAAAGCATTCCTATCCTCTCGTTCCTTCCCGGCGTTGTCCTCGGCCTGGTCGCGATCTTCCCGCACAGCACCATTGGGCTGGAGCTGGCGGCCATCCTGCTGATCTTCACCAGCCAGGCCTGGAATATGACCTTCAGCTTTCACCAGTCCCTGGTGACCATCCCCAATGAGTTGCGCGAAGCCGCCGCGATCTATCGGCTCAACTGGTGGCAACGCTTCATCCAACTGGAGGCCCCCTTTGGCACGATTCCACTGGTGTGGAACTCGATGATGAGTTGGGCCGGTGGCTGGTTCTTTCTGATGGCGGCCGAACAATTCACCCTGGGCAGCCACAACTTCGAGCTTCCCGGACTGGGCTCGTACCTGGCCGCCGCCGCGAACGCTGGCGATGTGGGCGCTCTGCTGCTGGGCTTGGCGACCCTGATCGCCGTCATCGTGCTGCTCGATCAAGTGCTCTGGCGCCCGCTGCTCGCCTGGGCCGACCGCTTCAAAGTGGAGCAGACCAGCAGCGGCGACGCGCCCACCTCGGCCGTGCTTCAGGCGCTGCGGCGCTCCGCGCTGCTGGCATGGGCGCGTGTCAGATTCTGGGGCCCCGCGCGCGAAGCCCTGGATCGGCGTATGTGGCAGTGCTTTCCCGAGGGTGGCGCGCCGCTCCCCCCCGTGCCGGCCAAGCCGCCAGCCGGCTGGCGCCTGCCGCGCACGGCGGGCGCGTGGGCCGGCATCGCGCTGCTCGTGCTCGTGGCGGCGGGCGCGGCGTGGGGTGCCGTGGCCGCGCTCGTGCTGCTGGCGCAGGTGTCGCTGCCCAACTGGGGCCTGATCGCCGCCAGCACCGGAGCCACCCTGCTGCGCACGACCGCCGCGCTGCTGCTCGGCGTGGCCTGGACGGTGCCCGTCGGCGTGGCCATCGGCATGAACCCACGGCTGGCGCGCCGCGCGCAGCCCATCGTGCAGCTGGTGGCCTCGATCCCGGCTACCGCCATCTTTCCCGCCCTCTTGCTGATTCTGCTGGCATTGCCTGGCGGTCTGGATCTGGCCGCCGTGGCGCTGATGTTGCTGGGCACCCAGTGGTACGTGCTCTTCAATGTCATCGCTGGCGCCAGCGCGATTCCCAACGATCTGCGTGAGGCGGCGGCCATCTACAAGCTGTCCGGTTGGCGGCGCTGGCGCACACTGATCCTGCCCGCCATCTTCCCCTACCTGGTCACCGGCATGTTGACGGCCACCGGCGGTGCCTGGAACGCCAGCATCGTCTCCGAATACGTCACCTTCCACGGCCACACGGTCAGCACCCTCGGGCTGGGCGCCGTGATTGCCGAGTCGGCCAGCGGCAATTATCCCGTGCTGCTCGCCGCCACCCTGGCGATGGCCGCCGTGGTGGTCGCCATCAACCGCATCGTCTGGAAGCGCCTCTACGGCCTGGCCGAACGCCGCTTCCACCTGGATTGAAACCACTTGGAGGGACAACCCATGGCCGCCGCTAACCTGCCTCTGGTGGTGGATCACGAGCCGCTGCTGCGCGCCCAGGCCGTCACCAAGTTCTACGGCAACGAGCACGAGCGCGTGCTGGTCCTCGACGGCGTGAGCCTCGACCTGCGCGCGGGCGAGTTTGTCGCCTTGCTGGGACCATCGGGATCGGGCAAATCCACCCTGCTGCGCATCATGGCAGGCCTGCTCGCTCCATCACAGGGCGAGGTGCGCATCCAGGGCGCGACGCTGCGTGGCGTGAATCCCCAGGTCGCCATCGTTTTCCAGGGATTCGCGCTCTATCCCTGGCTCACGGTTCAGCAGAATGTCGAACTGGGTCTGCTCGCGGGCAACCTGACCCCCGATCAGCGCCGCCAGCGCGCGCTGGCCGCTATCGACACTATCGGCCTGGATGGCTTCGAGACCGCTTATCCGCGCGAACTCTCTGGCGGCATGCGCCAGCGAGTGGGCTTCGCGCGCGCGCTGGTGGTCGAGCCGGAGGTACTCTTTCTGGATGAGCCGTTCTCCGCGCTCGATGTGCTCGTGGCCGAGAACCTGCGCCACGAACTGCTCGATTTGTGGCGCGAACACAAGATTCCCACCCGCGCGATCCTCATCGTCACCCACAACATCGATGAGGCCGTGAGCATGGCCGATCGTCTGCTGGTCTTCGGCGCCAACCCGGGCCGCATCCGCGTGGAGTTGCCAGGGCTTCCGCTCGACCAGCGCCGCGCCAAAGGCAGCGCGCATGCGCAGTTGGTCGATACCATCTACCAGATCATGACCAACCCCGCGCTCGATGCCGCCACCCTGTTGCCCGGTGCGCGCGCCGTGCAGCCGAGCGCCCCCGCACAGCCCTACCAGCGGTTGCCACACGTGGGCATCGGCGAGCTCACCGGCTTCATCGAGCGTCTGCACGCGCTGGGTGGCCGCGAAGACCTCTTCGATCTGGAGCGCGATCTGCCGATGGAAGCTGATGAGTTGCTGCCACTGGCGGAAGCAGCCGATCTACTGGGCTTCGCGGATTTGCAAGAGGGTGACGTCCTGTTGACGCCGGCCGGCCGGCGCTTCGCCGAGGCCAGCATCCTCGAAGAGAAGCAGATCTTCCGGCAGCAGGCGCTGGGCAGCATCCACCTCATCCAGCGCATCAGCCAGGACCTGCGCGCCGCGTCAGAGCACCGTCTCCGAGAAGACCAGTTGCTCCAACAGCTCGAGCAGTCTTTCAGCCCCGGTGAGGCACGCAAACAGCTGGATACCGTGATCGATTGGGGACGCTATGCCGAACTTTTCGCGTATGACGACGAGGATGGCGAGTTCTTCCTCGAAGAAGACCTGGCCACCCCTCCACCAGACGAATAGGAGTGGCGCGCGTCGCCGCGCAGTGTGAGCTGCGCCACACCTCACCAACCCATTATCCGCGCATACTTGAGGAGGAGGAGATCGCGCGTGTCAACCGCCGGTCGCATCACAGGAGCGTCAACCATGAAAACCCGACAGCATCGTCCCTCGCGGGGACCGGTACTCGTCATACTGGTGGGCGCCGTCGTGGCCGTCATGCTGGCCTGTGGCTTTCCCACCACCAGCAACCAGACCCATGCCCAGCTCACCTTCTGCGTGGTAGATAGCGCGCAGAGCAGCGCCTGCGATGCCCCCAGCTTTGTGCACCATCAGCTGGCCACGGGCGATTTCAGCGCGCTGCATGCCTCCCAGACAGTACGCGTCTGGCTGCTCGACACCGACACGGGCAAGCCGCTGCCCCAGCTCGCCATCCACTGGGCGATCGCCGGCGCCAATGCGCGCACCGCCTCCGCCACCACCGACGGCAATGGCATCGCGACGCTGACCTATACTGGCGCGAACGCTGGCACCGACACCATCACCGCGACGGGTCCCAGCGGCATTGTCTATCCACGACCGCGCGCCGCCGTGATTCATTGGGTGGCGCCACAGAGTCACGTACATCCCATCATCTTCGTGCACGGCATCAACGAGAACGCCAACTCGATAGCTCACCACCAGGTATGGACCGCCCTGTTCGAAGCGCTCGATCTCGTCTACGACCCCAACGCCATCGAAACCTTCTGCTACGTGGACGACCACGCCTACGCCGATCCCACCCAACCGGCCCAGTGTCCCGCGCCCGATTCCGTCGCCTGCGCCAGCCAGTGTGTGAGTCAGAGTGGCGTGGATGCTAATGCCGTCGAGCTGGCGCGCCGCGTGATTGCCTTACACGCGCGCACCGGTCAGCTGGTCACACTGCTGGGCTACAGTATGGGCACCTCCATCACGCGCACGCTGCTGGCCGGCTGCCTGAACACTCCGACTGGCCAGGACTCAGATGCCGGCGCCGATAGCCCGCCCGATACCGATGTGCAGGAGTGCGACACGGCCAAAGGCCTGGTCAACGACGCCTTCTTCTTGAACGGCGTGCAACAAGGTTCCTGGCTGATGACCGTCAAAGGCGGATTGGATGCCGCGTCGCTGGCGGGTGATGGCATCCCCGCCACGGCGCTCTCGCCGTTTTATGCCGTGTTGCCCGCCCTCGAACAGGAGATCTTCTCCACCGTCAAATCGAAGATGGGCTTGGATGCCACCAGTCCAGCGGCCACCGATCTGACGCCGGGTAGCGCCAACATTCTCGCGCACAACAGCGTGCCCCTTCCCTCCACCGTGAAGGCCTATACGTTCTATGGCGCGATCCAGCTCCGTCTGGATGTGAACATCTTCAACTACCAGTTGGCGGGGACCACTCCGCTGACCCTGGGCGATCTGGTGCTGCTGGCGCA
>DASYGC010000570.1:0-3655 GCA_036000225.1 Ktedonobacterales bacterium
CAGATACGCCAGCCACGCGAAGACCGCCACCCGTCGCGAGCCGAACACGCGCCAGGCTTCATCGAATACCAGGGCCCCCGTGAGCGCGGCCGCCAGCGCCTGCAACGCCACCACCGCCGCGCGCCCGCCCAGGGCATACACTGGCGCGATCAACGCCGCGTATCCCGGGAGATAGGTGAGCATGCGCTCACTATTCCCCAGGTAGTCGCGGGTATGGTCGTCGGGCTGGGCGCCCAGTAACTGGGCGTAGAGCGCGTGATTGCGTAGCATTGCGGCTAGATCAGGCGTGTGGGTGCGCAGCAGCGCGTAGACTTGCAGCAAATACCAGGGCTCGTCGCCGGTGACGGACAGCCGCGCGATGGTCTGGTGCGCCACCGCCAGCAAGAGCCACGCGCCCAGAACGAATACGCCGGCATCCCACCACACCCACGTTAACGCGCGCCCGCGACCCAGCAGGCGTACCGGACGAGGCACCTGGCGCGCGGTCCTGCGTCCGCGCGGCAGCTGGCTCAGCATGTCGCTTCCTTCCCGGTTCTCACAACCCCAGCCGCCACCCACTCACCCACCGCTCATCGCGCATCGCGCCGTCCACTCCGGTGCGTGGCGTGTATATCTCTACATGGAAGGAGTGTACCTTGTCGCAGATACCGCGCGTCCAACCAGGTCCCGGCCAGGAATCCGTCTGGGACTACCCGCGCCCGCCCCGGCTGGAAGCGAGCACGAAGCACATCCAGATCGTCTTCAATGGCATCACCATCGCCGATTCCACCCACACCTTGCGTATCCTCGAAACCAGCCATCCACCGGTGTACTACATCCCACCGGCTGACGTGAAGCTGCGCGAATACGGCGTGCCGACCGTGCGTACCACCTTCTGCGAGTGGAAGGGCCAGGCCTCCTACTACACGATAGTCGTCGGCGCGCGGTCAGCGCCAAATGCCGCCTGGTATTATCCCAATCCCACGCCAGCCTACGCCGCTCTTGCCGGCTACTTCGCCTTCTATCCCGCGGCGATGGATGCCTGCTATGTCGCGGGCGAACGCGTGCGAGCTCAGCCCGGCGACTTCTACGGTGGCTGGATCACCGCCGAGATTGTGGGTCCCTTCAAAGGCGGCTGAGCCGCCGCGTCCGCCTTCAGCCGCCGTGCTGCTTGCGCTGGGTGGCCGCGCGCTCGCGGCCCAGGGTCAGCGTCACCGAGAGCAGAATCAGCGCCACGAATACGATGCCTGCCAGCAGCTGGCTGCTGTGCGCCACAAACACCAACAGCGCGGTGATCACAAATGCCGCCGCTACCACACCCAGGATGACAGCATCGCCGACAAAGAAGTTGTAGGTCGCCACCAGCGCCCCCATGATACGCGCCCCGATGCCCGTCATCCCGGTACCCCCTCGGCGCCGCTGCCTGGTCCCGCCACCGCCGGGGTTCCGCTACCGATGCCCAGTGGACGCAACCACAGGATCAAGGCCCCTGAAGCCACCAGATAGAGCGCAATCAGAATTAGAATGAAGAAGTCCGCGAACTTCCAGTTGATGCCGAGCCCCTCGCCGCCCCAGAAGGTGCCGAAGCTCGTCAGCATGATGCCCACCACGAATTTGAGCGTGTTCTCCGGCACACGCGCCAGGGGCGCGCGGATAACCACGCCCAGCACCACCACGACCAGCAGCGCCGCCGCCGCGCCAATCGCGGCCGCGCCGATGCTGTTGCCCTTTCCGCCGGTGCTGGTTGCCGTGCTGCCGCCGAAAGTGATGACGATGAACGCTACCTCCAGGCCCTCTAGTAACACGCTCTTAAACGAGGTCACGACGCCGAACGGATCGACTCTGGCCACGGGTACCTCGCCGCGCGCGCGCAGATCGGCCATCTGCTCCTCGTAGATCGCCTCCTCGTCGTGCGTCGCCTTCAGCCCAGCGTAGCGCATGATGGCCTTCTTCAGCCATTTGAGGCCAAAGAGCACCAGCAGGATGCCCACCGCCAGACGCAGCACCCCAATGGGGACGAGCAGCACAAGTGCGGGCCCCAGCGTGCCGACGATGATCGCCAGCGCGACCGCGGCCAACGCGGCGCCCACCAGCGAGCTGCGCCAGTTGATCGTGACGCCGATCACCAGCACAATCGTGAAGGCCTCGACGAACTCCACCGTCGAGGCGAGAAATGCGGCCGTCAACACGGCCCACATCGTACCAGTCATGCTTCCTCCCGCTATCCTTCAGTTCTGTCTCGCTTTGATGATACCAGCATTGCCCGCAGTGTAGCCCATCGCAGCCTCGCGTGCCCAGGTGACAGCCCATGTATAATGGATACTATGCCAGTTCGCTCACGTCGGCAATGAGGCAAGGTCACCACGCATGGATGATCCACAGATGCCAACATTTCCCATCCTGCCAGATATCCCACATGTCTCTGGTGGCCCAGACCTGCCCGGCAACACCGCGGCACCGCTCGCGGCACCGCAAATACCTTACCTGCCCGATGCGTCTCCTCCCGGTGCGCCCTACGCCCTCTATCCCAGCGGACCCTATGCGCCCGCTCCCCCGCCCGCTCCCCCACCCTATGCTCCGCCCTACGCTCCACCCTACGCTCCACTCTATGCGGACCCAACCGCCACCGCCACGCTGTATCCCCCGGTGCCGTACGCGGGCACTCCATACTTCGTGCCGCTTCTGCCTTCGCCGTTCCGGCCGCCAGCCCGAGCGTCCTGGCTGGCACAACCCATGCCACGGGCGGTGCCGCCGATTCTGGGCCTGTGGGGACTCAGCCTGCTGATCGCGGCGGTGGTTGTGGGTCTGCTCACCTCGCGGGGCGAGTGGGCCAGCGGCGCGCGATTCGCGGGGATTGTCGGCATCGTGCTCGCCGCCATTTGCCTTGGCGGTCTCCTCATTCGCCTGCTCGCTGGCTTTCGCCTGCGCGCAGGCATCCTGTTGGGCCTGGCCGCCATCGTCGTGCTTGGCGCGCTGGCGAGCAGCGGCTTGCGCTTGATCCAGCCCCTCTATCTCGGCCAGGCCCATAGCTTCGAAGCCAGCCACGATTTCACCCGCGCCCTGGAGACCTTTCGTCTCGCGGGCGCGACACCGCCCACCAGTCGCGATCTGGCTCGTGTCTACGACGAATGGGGCGAGGCGCTGGCCCACCGGGGCGACTATCCCGACGCGGTCACCAGCTTTCACCTTGTGCGCGAGGACTATTATGGCGCTCCCGTGGAGGTGCAACGTTCCTGGTCGGATCTCGTGCTGGCGTACATCGCCTGGCTGCATCGCGACGGCGCCGCGCTTGCCTATGACACGACTCTGACGATGCTGGCCGATCTCACGGCGGCACATGGGCTTCCCACGTGCGCCGCGACCTGCAAGGCTACGATCGACCAGCTGCTGCCTGAGACGATTTATCTGCTGGGCGTTCAGTTCGTCGCCCAGCAAAACTACACCTCGGCCATCGCGTACTTCGAACAGATCCAAACGCAATTCCATACCAGCCCGTATGCCAAACAAGCCTATAGTGCGGCGGCAAGCGCCTACTATGCGCTGGGCCAGTCGCAGCTGACTACGGCATGTGTGACGGCCATTCCCACCTTCAAGACCCTGGCCAGCACCTACGCCAGTACCCCGCAGGGTGCCAAAGCGAAAGCGGCGCTAGGGGCACGTGTGACGGTCACGGGAT
>DASYGC010000571.1:0-2583 GCA_036000225.1 Ktedonobacterales bacterium
TCGTCGCCGAGGTAACGCCGCCGGGCTGGGCCTCCGCCGAACTGCAGCCGGCCTTCACCGCCATGTACGCGGCGGCCATCGCCACCGGGGTGGCCTATGGCGCGCAGGTGACTGGGCGCGAGCCCAGCGAGGAGTTGGTCGAGCCGCTGACCTGGGCCTTCTATGGTCTGGCCCTGTCGCTGAACGCGCTAGACTATTCCATTGCCCGCATCCAACTGCAGGCGTACTCACGCCAGTTGATCGCCTTCTTTCAGGACTACGATGTGCTCGTCACGCCAACACTGGCGCAGCGCCCACTGCCGATTGGCGCGATCGACACGTGTTCGTCCGATCCCTGGGGCGAGTTCCAGAAGGCGGCCGACTTCACGCCCTTCACACCGGTCTTCAACGTGAGCGGGCAGCCGGCCATCTCGCTGCCGCTATTCCACGGCACGGATGGCTTGCCCATTGGCATGCAGTTTGTGGGGGCGCCACTGGGCGAAGGCGTGTTGCTGTCGCTGGCCACGCAACTCGAAGCGGCTCATCCCTGGGCCGCGCGTAACCCTGACCGGAGCTAAGCGCGGCCTCCCTCATGACTGCCGTCCAGGTCTACGCGGTGAGCCAGGCGATGCCCCACGGCGCATGCGCCGGACACCCAGCGGCTGGTGAGGCTTGCCCGCTCGCCAGGCTGAGCAGCACGATGCCCTGTGTGGGGACCGCGGCGTACAGCGTCTTCCCGTCCACGCTCAGGGCGAGGCTGGTGATGGACGCCTGGCTCAGATAGGTGGCCTGGGGCCGCAGCGTGCTGGTATCAAGCGCCCAGATGCCGTGTATGCCCGCGACATACAGCGTGCGCTGGTCAGCGGCGAGGGCGGCGCCGTTGTACAGCGGGTCCTGCGCACCATACGTGGTGGTTGCCAGCATCGTGGGGGTGAAGTGCGCCTGGGCGACGACCTGATCGTTGAAGACCCCTGGACCTCCGCCAGCCACGTTGACGCGCGCGACCAGCCCCAGCGCCGCGTTGGCCGCGTACAGGGTGGTGCCATCCGCCGACATGGTCAGCGTATAGTAGCGCAGCAGGGCCCCCGATTGGCCACTGGGCAGGTCGATGCAGTGCGCGAACAACGGACCGCTCGGGCCGCTGGCGAGCGGCAAGGCGTGGATGAACGCGATATTGGCCGCGGGGTCGATGTAGAGCGTGTAGTCTACGGTCCCATCGCTGGAAACCTGGCGTGTCAGCGCGCTGCCACGCATCTGGGTCTCGTCGAGCGCCGTCTTGTCGACGACGATGGTGTCGAGCAACTGCCGCGCCATGAGATCGTAGGCGCGCACGTAGTAGTGATGTTGCGCATCGTTGAGGTTCTGCAGCAGATAGAGCATGGCACCGTTGGGCGAGAGGGCATCGAGCGCGAAATCGCCGTTCAGGCGCAGCGAACTGACGAGTGCGCCGGCCTGGGTATCCACCAGCGCGATGGTGGTCGCCGGGGCGGCGAGGTCGCGCAGAGCCAGCCAGTGCGCGTCAGGCGACATGGCCGCGTCGCCATAGCCCCAGCCGGCGGTCGCGAACGTGCCCGCGAGCGCGAACGAACGCACGCTGGCGCCGGTGCGGGTGTTGATCAGCATGATCGTCGTGCTGCCCGCGTGCGCCGAGGCCGCGACGAGATACTGATGGTCTTGGGACACCAGTCCGGCTGGCAGCGTGATCGCCGCCGCGGGATTGCCGCCCGGTCGGAAGGCGACGATGCGTTGTGCCGACGCGCTGGCCGAGGCGCTGGCTGACGCGCTGGTTGACGCGCTGGCACCATCCACCACGTACAACAGGTCATGCGAGGTAGCACCCGACTGGCCGCTAGCTGGAGGTAGAACTCGTTGCGCGCCACAGGCGGCGGTGGCGACAAGGGCGACGCTCAGGGCGATGGCGCCCGCGATGCTGGCAAGTTTGCTCATCACGACTGGTCTCCTTCATGGGGTGTCATCAACGCAGAGACGCCGCGATACGCACGGCATCGGACAGCGACACACTGGTCTCCAGGCGATAGGTCAGGCCGCCCTCGGTCCAGATCAGGACATGGCCGGTCACCAGGCGACGGAGTTCGGTCGATCCGTCGCGCACCACCACGAGATAGGGGCCGTCGGTCCAGAGCGCCGGCTGCCCGTGCACGGTGGTCGTTTGGATGGCCGGCGGGGCGACCTTGTATACGAAGACGCCCGACGACAGCTCATGCAGACTCAGACGCACCTGGTCGGGGTGCCCCGGCACTAGCCACACGAGAACGACAAGCGGGCCGTTCAGATCTTGCAGGTAGACCAGATCAGGCCGACCCAGGTCCGGCGGAAAGGTGGGCAGACGTATGGGGAACCCCGCCTGGGTGCGCGCGGAGCTCAGCGTCGTCTGGCCGGCGAGATCGAGCAGCGAGGCCAGCGGAGTTGGCGTCGGACCAGCCGCCGTCACCGGTGTGGGTTCAGTGCGCGTGATATGGACGGCGCCCAACTGCCAGAGCGCCTGAACGGCCGCGCGCACCTGCGGCGCCAGCAGCACGAGAGAAAGCAGCACGGCCGCCGCGATGGCGCTCCTGGCCGCCGGCCAGCGCCGCATGTGGCGCC
>DASYGC010000572.1:0-3265 GCA_036000225.1 Ktedonobacterales bacterium
CTCACCCATTCAGCCGAGACGCCCCCGGCGGAGACCGATTCGATCGTGACCCCTGGCGCGGATTTCACGCGTGCGGCGGCGCGCTCCATCTGCTGGCGCGCTTCGGCGAGCGGCGCGCCGTCCTCACCAGTCTTCACCAACCCATACTTCAGCACCAGCCGTACGGCTCTGCTCCGCAAGCTCGGCAAGATTCACCTCAATATCCCACTTGTCTTCATTGCCAGCGGTGCGGCCTCGCCACCGCTCGGGCAGAGGTGTTCGCATGCCCTGCGATCATGGTCGTCTGTCGGGTGTCATGCCACGTGAGTACCCATCTCATGCTAACGCATCCCTGATAGGTTGGTCAAGTCATTTGACTGTGCGCGCTTGCTGATCGCCAAGCCAAGGGGTATGCTGGAGGATGCGGTCATCATTGACGTATGATCGCCCGGCAGCAGCGTTTCACAAGGAGGTCGCGGCATGGAGTGCTATATATGCGCGTCGCTGGCTGGCGAGCGGCGCATCTCGCCTGCCCCGACCATCAATGATCTCGCCTCACTGGCGCGCACCCCGGGCGTGGAGCGATAAGCTGTCTTCACAAACGCTGAGTAGGGACCTATCAGCGCCCATCGCTAAAAGAGCCGCCAGGCCGAAAGCGCCAGCGCACCCGCCACTATCGGCCGCAGCACTTTGTCCGGCACGCGCTTGGTGAGTCGCGATCCGAGGATCACGCCGGGCACCGATCCAATCAACAACTGCGCCACCAGTGGAAAGCTGACATCGCCCAGTCGCCAGTGCGCCGATGCCGCGGCGGCCGCCAGCAAGAAGCTCTGGAACACATCGGTTCCAACGCGCTGGCTCATCGGCCATTTCGGGAACAGCAAGAGCATCGCGAACATCACCAGACTGCCGCCACCGACCGAGGTGATGCCGACGAGAAAGCCGACGACGACACCCACGCCAACCAGGATGACCGGACGGTAGCGCCGCATCGTTTGCAGGCGGCGCGTGAACACCGTCGGCTGCTGGCGTGGCCACAAACGCCGATTCACAAACGGCTGGGCCATCAGCAGTGCCGCCACCACGATCAGCATGATGGCCAAACCACGGCCCACCGTGCGGTCCACGTTGAAGCCATTGAGATGGCGCAAGTAGCCGATCAGGCCGACACCGAGCAGCGTGGACGGAATGCTGCCCGCTGCCAGCAACAGCCCTGGTCCGAAACGCACCTGTCCCTGGCGAAAATGCTGCCAGGCACCAGCGGCATTCGTCACGGCGGCATAGGCCAGGTCGGTGCCCACGGCCAGAGTCGGGCGAACGCCCAGCACCAGAACCAGGATTGGCGTCATGAGCGAACCGCCGCCCATGCCGGTCAGCCCGACCAGGGTGCCGACGAAAAAACCCGCCAGGATGAATTCCAGATTCAAGTGTCAGCCTACTTCCATCCAGACAAAACCATGATTGTTTGCCGGGCACGTTCACGGCGGGGGGGGAGCACGGCACTCCATCAGCACCGTGGGCAGCGCGCTAGCACGCCACACCGGCTGATGCCTGTGATTTCACGATACTGGCACGAGCCGCATTGGGGCAATGGGCATTTCGCCACTTCCGCGTGTGGGATACATTCCTGTGTCTCGCCTGGCCGAGTGCAGGACCCCTTGCGGCTCAGGAGTGGCAAGCCATTGGACGTGGTGTCAATGGCGCGAGGCGCGGGTGCCCCGCACGATCGCGCCCACATGCAGCAGCGGAGGAAGTTTGCGTGCCGGCATGCGATCCGAAGACCACATCGCCCCAGGCGGTGCCATCAACAGCGACGCGAGCGCGAGCAGCACCCGATCGTAGTTCACGCGCCACCCCGCGAACGCACGCCAGGCCTGCTCGCGATCGGGTTTGAGTGGCAGGCCAGCTTGTGCCATGTGCTCGTACGCCGCATCGAACTCCGCGCGCGTGATGCTGATAGGATCGCCGGGCTGTGGCGTGAGGTCATAGGTGAACTGGTAGACATCGGCGATATGCCGCAGCGCGATAAACCCCGCTCGAATGCAGAGATCCGCCTGCGCATCGCGCGGCACGTCGAGCGTGGACGCGGCTAAGGCCGCGGCATCGAGGATGGTTCCCGCCGCCGTGATCCACGAGCGGTCTGAGCGCGGCGAGCGGAAGAAGGTGAGCACGGCCAGCGAGGTATGGGTCTCTTCCACGTCAGCAAACCAGGTTTCCCAGGCCAGCCACATCTGGTGCAACTGTTCGAGACCAGCTATGCGGTGAAAGCGCTCGAGCATCGCAATCGGCGATGGTGGCGAGCCGGCGCGCACCTCCAGGAGCGTGACCATCGCTTCACGCCGCGAGAATGACGTGTAGATCGTCGGGAGATAAGCGATGAGGAGCGCGACCAGCGTCAGGCCGATCATCGCCTCGCTGAATACCAGCAGGGAACCGGCCACACCGGGATCGGTCGCGAAGCCAAGGGTAAGCAGGGACGACCCGCTCAGGGTAAAGGCCGCACTCCACGATCGCGCCCCGAGCGCCCAGTACATGCCCACGTACCCCAACTCCACCAAAGCGAGCCAGGTCGCATCGAGCGCCAACAACGACACCGGCGCGTAGAGCGCCATCACCTGATCGCGTGCGCGATAGTCACCGCGGCCTACCAGGAGCAGGTCGAACACCCGTCGCATCGCCAGGAACACCGCGCGAGCGATCCGGTCATAGACGCTGCGCGGCAACACAAACGTCCGGATAGCCGAGAACAGTGTCTCCGCCACGAGTCCTACGCCCAGTGCAAAGACCACGACCTTGGTGACATCTAGGAGCATACGGTTCCACTTCCCTGGTCTCTTTTCAGTGCTCGTTAGCGATGATATCATGCGAATGCGGTGCGAGGAGTAGGAAACGCGGCGCCGGCTGCCCGCTATCGCATGTGGTTGAAAGCTCACCGCGGAGAATGGCGAGATCATGGAGCGCACATCGCAACCTATCGGTGGAGGCGCCGAGCCCGGCGCCCCCACTACTTCCGCAGCTTCATCAGTCGCACGCGCGGATGTCGTAGTGGTTGGCGCCGGGCTCGCCGGGTTAATGGCCGCGCGCACGCTCCGCGCCGCGGGCGTCGAGGTGCTCATGCTCGAAGCGCGCGACCGGGTGGGAGGCCGCACCTACACGCGTCCCGCCGCCGATGGCACGCCGCTCGATCTCGGCGGCCAGTGGATCGGCCCCACGCAGCATCGCATCAAGGCGCTCGCGGATGCGGTCGGCGCCGCGACCTTCAAGACCTATGACCACGGCGCGAACA
>DASYGC010000573.1:0-1799 GCA_036000225.1 Ktedonobacterales bacterium
GGTCGACGCGCTGGTCCGTGCTCTTCGCTTGAAGGGTCGCGCCAGCGTGGTCGCCGACGTGTCGCCCCAGGGAGAAGTATCCGTGGGCGCGGCGCGCGGCATCCTGTGGATGCGTGTTACGCCCCCGCGGACCTTCGCGGAGGTGGTCCGTATGGCCGTTCGCGCACCGTTCTCGCCGGCCCCCCCTCTGGGGACCAGTGAGGACATTTCCCCCACATCGCGCGCGCCAACTACCGGCGTGCCGCGAGCGCATCGCGCGTCGCATCGTGGGCAGTGGCTGGCTCCCCTGGTTCCCGGCGCCATCCTCGTGCTCCTCTGGCTGGGGCTGACCCATGGCGCGCATCTGTCGCCGCTGCTGTTGCCAGCGCCCGAAGCCGTCGGCATCAGCCTCTGGTACGGCGTCACCAGTGGCACGTTGCTCGTGGGCGCGCTCACCACGCTGGAAGAGAGCCTGGCCGGCTTCCTGCTCGGCGCACTGGTCGCGCTTCCGTTGGGCTACGCGGTCGCCCGCAGCCGCTGGCTGGCCTGGGCGGTGCAACCCTACCTGGCCGCCAGCCAGGCTATCCCAGCGGTCGCGCTGGCTCCTCTGCTCATCGTGTGGCTCGGCTACGGTCTGCCACCGACGGCGGCCCTGGGCGCGTTGATCGTGTTCTTCCCCACCGCCATCACCACCACACTGGGACTCAAGGCGCTGGACGACGCCATCCTCGACGCCGCGCGCGTGGACGGCGCGAACCGCTGGACACTGCTGTGGCATATCGAAGTACCACTGGCGCTGCCCGCCATTCTAGCGGGCCTGCGCACCAGCCTCACGCTCTCCATCACGGGGGCGGTGGTCGGCGAATTCGTGCTGGGCGGCGATGGCAGCGGCCTGGGCAGCCAGCTCACCGTCGCGCTCGGTTCCATTGGTGGCACCGCATCCATCTTTGCCATTCTCATCGTGCTCACCCTGTTGGCTGCCCTGCTCTACGGAGCGGTGCGCCTCATCGAGCGCCGTATTTCGTATCTGGAGGATCACTGATATGCTTGTCTCATTGGCAGATCGCCACCTGATTCGCTGGCTCACGCGCCTGGCGGGTCCCGTCCTGCTCGCCGCCATCCTGCCGCTGGCCGCCTGTGGCGCACCTCAGCAAGGCTCAACCACCACGTGCAAGACCACCAATGCGACACCGGTGACCATCGGCCTGACCTATTTCCCTGATGTCCAGTTCGCGCCGTTTTATGTCGCCGCCGCCAAAGGTTTCTACAGTTGCGCGGGCCTGAATGTGACCCTGCACCATGGCATCGAGAACAACGAATTCGCGCTGCTGGCTACGGGCCATGAAGACGCCATCTTCGCGGGCGGCGACGAAGCGTTGGAGGCGCGCGCGACGAGCGGCCTTGCGCTGGTGGATGTCGCCACCGTCTTCCAGAAGTACCCCGTGGCGCTCATCGCACCCGCCAACTCACCCATTCACACCGCCGCCGACCTCAGTGGCCACACCATCGGCGTGCCGGGCCACTTCGGCGCGACCTACACCGGCCTGCTGGCATTGTTGCATAGCGCCGGGCTCACCGCTGCGCAGGTCCACATCCAGGATATCGGCTTTACGCAGATCGCGGCCCTGGTGAGCCACCGCGTTGATGCGGTCATGGGCTACTCCAACAACGAAGCCCTGCAGCTCCAGCGCCAGGGCTTCGCGATTCGCACCCTGGATGTCTGGAAGGCGCAACCGCTCGTGTCGAACGGCCTCGTCGTCCTCAACAGCGAGCTGCAACAGCACCCCGATGTCGTGCGCGCGCTGGTGAGCGCCACGCTG
>DASYGC010000574.1:0-5340 GCA_036000225.1 Ktedonobacterales bacterium
CACCACAGTGGTCTGACGCGTTGTTTGATACGCCTGGGAGTGTAGGGAAGAGGCCGTAGGGATGACAACCGCGACGGAGTTTGCCGAGGTTATCAAGTTTCGCTTTGGCGCACCGGTGGTGGCCAGTGATGGAGCCTCGGGTTCCGTGGACCATGTCATCGTGGATCCCGCGGCTGGCACGATCACGCATGCGGGGATCAAGCTGAGCTGGCTGCGATCGCGGACCTACAGTGTGCCGGTAGATGTCGTCAAGGGTGCGCGCGGCGGGGGCATCGAACTGAGCATCACGCGTGCGGAAATCGCGGGGAAGAGCCAGAACATTCCCGCCAATCTGGTGCGCTGGAACGGTGCGACCACGGTCGCGGCCGCCGCCCGGCCGATTGGCCGGCTCGCGCAGCTTACCGCGCGGCAAGACACGCATGCGCTCATCCACTTGATTGTCGGCCGTGGTCTGACCGGGGGCGAGGTGGTCCTCGCCGCCACGGCCATCACCCAGATCGCCGCCAAACGCATAACCACGAATCTCTCCGCGACGCAGAGCAGTCAGTTGCCGGTTTTTCGTCCAGATCAGGTGTTGGAGCGCGAGGTCAACGAGGCGCTCTACAACTACTCCCGGTTGCGGGTTGATCTGCGGGGCATTGTCGTGCGCGCCATTGACGGCAATGTGTGGCTACGCGGCCACATCTCCAGCGATCTGAATCGTCGGGTAGCGATGGATCAATTGACTGGCATCGCCGGCCTGTGGGCGGTCCAGAATCACTTGATTGCCGATACCGATCTCGCCGCCGCGGTGGCCAGTGCGCTGGCGCGCGATGCGCGCACACGTGAGCAGCACATTGGTGTCTATCCCGATCTTGGCACGATTGTGCTGCGGGGCATGACACAAACGGCTGAGGCCCGCGAAGCCGCCAGTCAGGTGGTCGCTGGCGTGGCCGGGGTGGAGAAGGTGGTCAACGAACTGGTGGTGAGCCTGGGCGCTGAGGTGGTGCCGGTGCTCTCCAGCGTGACCAGTCGCGCTGAGATGGTTCCCGGCGGTCGCTAGCGGTTGGCCCGGCGGTGCGTTTACCCTTCGCGTGGCGGCGATTCGAGCAGCGATTCCAGGCGGGGAGCGCTCGCCGGCTGAGCGACCCGCAGCGGGCTGCGTTGCGCGCCGGGCCGCCCGCCGAGCCAGCCCATGCACGCGACAATGCCCAGGTCGAAGGCGATTGCCACGAACTGGGACCAGAACGGCGACGCGGATACGCCCGCGTGACCGCCGGGGGTGTAAATGAGTCCGAGGAGATCCGACACCACGAAGAAGATGATACCCGCAACGGCTCCCAGACCCGCGATTCCCGTCTCGCGTCCCGCGTAGAATCCCGCCGCCGATGCCGCGAATAAGAGCACGAAAATGCCGAGGCAAACGGGGACCAGTAGAATTGGATTCTCCGTAATACTGGTTGATCCAGTTGCGGTCAGCGCCTGGTTGAAAAACACCAGCGCGATCCCGACGACGTAGGCGGCCACGCCAACGATGGCGCCCCACTTGAGTGCGGCAAGCATACATGTTCCTCTCACGCGAGCTCGCGCGCGGCGATATCCGTGCGCCACTGAGCACCTTCGAAGCGCATACGCGCGATATTGGCATAGACCCGGCTCTGCGCCGCGGCAAGCGTCGCACCGCGTGCCACCAGCGTGAGCACCCGGCCGCCCGTGGACCGTAGCATCCCGGATGAGTCGCGGCGGGTGCCGGCGTGGAAGACCAGCAGGTCCGCGTCGACATCCGCGCTACCGGTGATCGGCACGCCGGTCGCGTACGCGCCGGGATAGCCGCCCGCGGCCAGCACCACACCGACGCACGCTTCGGACGACCAGGCTGGCGGAGCCACCTCCGCGAGGCGGGCATGGGCGACGGCGTCCAGCAGTGGCAGCAGATCGCTTCGCAGGCGTGGCAACACGACCTGCGTCTCGGGATCGCCGAAGCGGCAATTGAACTCGATGACTTTGGGTCCGGTGGCGGTGATCATCAGGCCCGCATAGAGCAGGCCGCGGAACGGGCAGTCCGCTACCGCCATCGCGGCGATGGTTGGTTGTAAGATCTCGGCGCGAATCTGGTCGAGGAGGGCGGGAGTGGCAAAGCCCGGCGGGGAATAGGCGCCCATGCCGCCCGTGTTCGGGCCCTGGTCGCCATCGAGCAGGCGCTTGTAGTCGCAGGCAGGGGCCAGCGGCAGGACGGTGGTGCCATCGGTCAGCGCGAACAGCGATAGCTCGGTACCGCGCAGATACTCCTCGATCAAAACGGCGTGCCCCGCCGTGCCGACCTGGCCCGCCACCATGAAAGCATCCAGCGCGGCGCGTGCCTCGGCGGCGTTACCGGCAATTACCACGCCTTTGCCGGCAGCCAGCCCGTCGGCCTTGACGACCACCGGATAGTCAATACCATACTCGCTCAGGCGGTCCAGGTAGGCGCCAGCCGCGGCCCGCGTGGTGAAATGGCGCGCGCGAGCAGTGGGTACGCCGGCGCGGAGCATGAGGTCCTTAGCCCAGCCTTTGCTACTTTCGATGCGCGCGGCCGCCGCGCTGGGCCCGAACACCGCCAGCTCGCGGGCGGCGAAGGCGTCGGCGATGCCAGCGGCGAGCGGGTCTTCGGGGCCAACGATTGTCAGGTCGATCGCGTGTTGCTCCGCCCAGACGGCGCAGGCGAGTGGCTCCATGGGGTTGAGCGCCACCGATTCGGCAAGGGTTTCGGTGCCGCCATTGCCAGGCGCACAGAAGAGCCGGCTCAGGCGCGGTGAGCGGGTCAGCGCCCAGCAGAGCGCGTGTTCACGCGCGCCCGAGCCGATGACCAATACGCGCATCGCGGGTCCGTTTCTTCTCTCGTCTGCTCACTCGTCATGCGCCGCGGTCCACTGGGGGCGCCTCCGCATGAGGAGTATAGCGTATGCGGCGCGTGAGGGGCATCCCTGGCTAGCCCATAGCTGGACGCGCGGCAGGCGTTGTTGTCTCTAGCGCGGCCAATCGCGCGTCACGGCATGCAGGCCAGCCAGGACCTCGCGCCAGGGCACGCGCACCGGCTCGTCATCGCGATAGACGGTGCGACCGGCGACAATCACCTGGGCAATCGCGTGGGGCGTCATCGAGTAGACCATATTCTTGGCATAGGACCAGGGGGGCTGTAGCGAAGGATCCTCGCGGTCGAGCACGACGAAATCGGCATAGTGGCCGGTGGCGATGCGGCCGGCCGGCAGGTCGAGCGCGTCGGCGCTGCCGGCGGTGCCCATGGCGAAGGCGGCCTCGGCGGGCACCACTTCTGAGTTGAGGTGCGTCACTTTCTGCAAGAGCGCGCACATGCGCATTTCATCGAAGACCGAGACGCGGTTATTCGAGCAGCCGCCGTCGCTGCCCAGGCCGATCTTCACCCCGGCGGCCAGCATGGCGACGATGCGGGTGACGCCGTCGCCCAGAAACATGTTGCTGGCGGGATTGTAGACCAGACGCGTATCGCGCTGGCCCATCAGTTGGATGTCGTCGTCCTCCAGCCACACGCAGTGAATGGCCGTCAGACGTTCGAGCGCCAGACCGAGCGATTCCAGCCAGCGAATCGGGCTCAAGCCGTACTGTTCGCGCAGCGTGTCGCGCTCGTAGCGCCCCTCCGCGACATGCATGTGAAAGCGGGTACCCAGTTCTTCAGCCAGGCGTGATCCCGCCTGAATCATGGCGGGGCTGGCGCCATGCGGCGAGTGGGGCGCGGGGCAGATATGCACATCGTCACGGTGCGCGAACTCCTGGGCCAGCTCGCGGGTGCGGCCAACGGCTTCGTCAATGGTTTCGCGATAGGCGATTGGCGCGCCCTCCCAGTCGTACATCGTGCGGGCCAGGACCAGACGCATACCCAGGTCGCGCGCGGCGCGCACCACCGCGCGATCGGTGTCGTTGCCGCCGCGATGGATGTAGAAGAAGTCGCAGACGGTCGTGACACCGGCGCGCAACATTTCGGCGAACGCGAAGCGCGCGCCGTGATACACGGCCGCGACATCCATGCGGGGGGTATAGCCATAGAGCGCGCGATCGCGCCAGGTGAAGAAATCGCAATCGTCCGCCACGCCGCGCAGCATTGATTGGAACGAGTGGTTGTGGGCGTTGATGGTGCCCGGCACGAGTAGCATGCCGGCCAGGCGCTCAGGCACGACATCGGGCGCCAACGCGCTGGCCGGTTCGATGGCGGTGATCCGGCCGTCAACGCAGGTGACGGCCTGGTCGGGCACAAAGCCTGCGCCGATGAGCGTCTGATCCGCGAGCAGGACGCGCGTCTCGGTTGGGGCACCCATGGGTTGGTTCCATTCTAGCCACGTCTAGCCACGTCTAGCCGGGCGGGGCAGGGGCGACAACGGTGAGTGCCGCCTCGACCAACTCGGCCAGCGGGGCGAGCGCAATTGACTCGTCGGCAGTGTGCTCGTGCTCGACGCCGGTGGAGATCGTAATGGTGCGCAGTCGCTGGCGCAGGGCATTGGTATCGCTGCCGATGAAGCTGGTGAGGGATGCGCTGACGTGGCCGCGTCCCTCCCAGGCGCGCCGCCACGTCTGGAGCAACGGCTCGTCGTCAGGGATGCGGTAGCCGGAGCCATGCGGCTCGAACTGGCACTGCGCGCTGCCGCCGGCCTCCTGCGCCGCATCCAGGAAATCGCGTTCAAGCGAGGCGAGCAGTTGCAGCAGCGGGGCGCCGCGCAGCAGCGTGCGCACCTCACCCGTGACACGGACCTCGGCGGGAATCGCATTGCGCGCGGTGCCACCGGAGAGCATGCCTAGCGAGACGCGCGTCGTGTCGCCGTCCAGGCTGACGGGGGGTAGCCGCGTGCGGCGGAAGATGTCAATGGCGCTGGCGGTCCCGGAGAGATCTTTGCCCGGATGGCCGCCACGCCCGCGCAGTACGGCATCGAAGGCCACGTACGACCCCCCGTGCGTGACGATGGCGCCGGCTTGTCCGGCGTTATCGAAGACCAGCCCCTCGGCGACGTTCCAGGGCGCGGGGTCGAAGGCCGCCGCGCCGCGCAGACCGACCTCCTCGCCAACGGTGAAGAGGATGACCAATGGGCGGTGCGGCAGTGCGCGCCGGGCCAGTTCTTCGAGCAGCTCCAGGATGATGGTCAGGCCGGCGCCGTCGTCGGCGCCCAGGTTCGTGCTGCCATCGCTCCGCATGTGGCCGTTAGCCACAACGGGAACATGACCGCGGCCAGGCGGCACGCGATCCATGTGCGCATTCAGGAGCAGGGGAGCGCCAGTGCCAGGGAGGCTGGCGATGAGATTGCCCGCATTGTCGATCCAGCAATCCAAATCGAGCTGCGTTAGACGCCCACGCAGATA
>DASYGC010000575.1:0-12471 GCA_036000225.1 Ktedonobacterales bacterium
GGATGGCGATGGGTCCGACCATGCCGGCACGTCTGGCGCGCTCGCGACTCAGCCGGTACGCGAGCCCAGCATCAGCGAGCCGTACGGCCTCAACCTCCCCGACTTCCTGGATGAGCCCTTCGAGGACGACCTGAGCCTCGAATCGCCGCGCTCCTGGTGGCGCCGGCGCTGGCTGGCGGTGGTCGCCGCGCTGGTGATCGCGGCCCTGATCGCCGGCGCGGTCTTCTATGCCACGCGGGCACAGGCGCTGCCCACGACCTACCAGCAGCAAACGGTTGCGTCGGGCAATCTGACTCTCACCGTCGGCGCGACCGGACCAGTGCAGGCCGCTACCTACACCCTCAATTTCGCCGCCAGCGGCCAGATTGCCGAGATCGATGTCGCCGTCGGCCAGCGAGTCAAGGCTGGCCAGGGCGCGGGGACTGGTTTCCAGGGGCTGCGCGGCACGGTCGATTCCGCGACCAGCACGCGTATCGTTTTTGACGACGCGCAGGGCCAGACCTATTCCGTCGCCATTACCAGCGCCACGCTGATCCAGCAGACCGCAACCGCCCTGGCCAGCAGTCTGATAGTGGGAACCAGCGTGATGGTATCTGGCACTCCGACGGCGTCCGGCATCACGGCACGCACGGTCGCGATTCAGGCGTAACGTGGTACTCTGCTATGCGTCAACCTGGCGTGTGACACGCAACGACCATCTTGATCGTGCTTGCGGTGCTGGTGGTGCTCGCCGTCTATCTGGTCAACACCCATGCGTTCGGTTTGTGAGGGTGTCCGCGTTGGTGTCCGCGTTCCGCTCTGGCGCGGTCGGCAGGCCGTGAGTAACATGCCATATGCCCGGGAGGGGTGCGCCCTCCCGGGCAGGTCGTTGCTGACCGCCGCTGACCACCATTCAGGTTGTGGCGCGTGGCTGGTCATGATGCGCTGATTCGCGAGCTTTTTGGAGTGACCACGACTCGTGCCAGACCGTTGAAGGATTTTGCGTAGCTTTGATTTGGACATATCGGAGCGCGGTGGGCTGGCAGGATGTGACAGACGCCGCGGAGACGCACGGGGACATGCCACGAGAGGAATCCGAGGTACGACAGTATGAGGGAGCCGACGGGATGGTCGCGCGGCCCATTTTCCACGCACGCCAGGCGAGCGTTCGAACGGCGACTGGGACTCGGATATCTGGTGCATCGCCTCTCTCGGATGCATCCCATCCGCAAGGCGCTCACGCTCATCATCCTGTTGGGGGTGCTGGCCTTGCCCGCCCTCGGCGCGGCTTCCGCTTACCAGGATTATGAGCAACTCAAGAGCCTGGGGCAGGATGCGATCAATCATCTGCTCAACGCCAAAGATGCGATCATCCCCTCCAAGATCAGCGGCAGCGCCTCCTGCTCGACCACGCCCACAACCACTCCCTCGGCTTCGCCCTCGGCGGGAGCTCCCGCCGGGCCCACCGCACATCCGACGCCAGCGCCCACCCCGACTGGCAATGGGTCGGGCACTGGAGGCACGGCCTCCAGCGGCGGCACATCGCTGCCCGATGCCGTGCATCTCGCAACCGCGCAACACGAACTGGAGGCGGCGCAACAGGAGTTCCGCCAACTGGCCATCCTGTTAGATCAGCCCAACCCGACGCTGGCCTTCGCCGGCCAGGTGCCTCTGCTCGCCGCCAAAGTTACGACGGTGCGCCAGCTGGTCTATGTCGGCGATGATGTCTCCACAGTCGGCCAGAATTTGCTGGCGGTAGCCACGCCAATCATCACCCGGTTACGCACTGGCGCGCTGTCGGCCACTACCCAGCCGCTCATCACCGCGCCCGAAGCCGTGCGGTTGCGCGCGGCCATGGTTGGCTCGGTCGGCCTGCTGAATGATGTGGCAGAGCGCATCAGCGGCATCGATCCCAATCAGTTGCCCGTCAACGCCTGCCAGCGCGCCGAGTACGTCCACCTGGCGGGCTACTTGCCCGAGGTGAGTGGTCTGCTGTCTCAGGCGCCGCAATTGTTCGATGCCGCCATCTGGTTTGCTGGGGTGGATCAATCGCGCCAGTTTCTGATCCAGACGCTGGATACGCGCGAACTCCGATCGAGTGGCGGCTTTGCCGGACAGTATGGCGCGCTGACGGTTGCTGGCGGCCGCATTAAGCTCTCAGCGCTGCATGATGTGGGGTACCTGGATTACAATCCGGGCTTTACATACATCAATGGCCGCCGCCCGCCCGCGCTCTACAGTTGGTGGCCGATTATCAACTGGGGTATGCGCGATGCGAACCTCTCTCCCGATTTTCCCACCACTGCCCACCTGGAGCTCCAGACCTTCACTGGCGAAAATGGACCCGCCTATCTTGGGCTACCGAGTGGCAACATGGATGGGGTCATTCAAATCGCGCCGGAAGCCATCAGCAATGTCTTGCTCGTGACCGGTGCAATCCAGGTTCCCGACTACGGCGAGACGGTGACGGCGGCGAATCTGGTCGAGAAGATTGACTACTATCAGAACAATCCGGCGGGCATCGCGCGCCAGAACGCGATCTGCCCGGCATCCAGCGATAATTCACCCCATACCAAGCGCAAGTGCTTTACGCAGGAATTGGCCGCGCTGGTGCTCGAACACGTGCGCCAGTTGTCGCTTTCCCAACTCGAACAGCTGGCCAAGATCATGATCGGCGTCGTGAAGTCCAAGGAAATACAGGTCTGGGTCTCCAATCCACAAATCGAAAGCCTGCTCGGAACCTATGGGCTAGCCAGCCAGATGGCGGCCACGCCAGGACAGGATGCGCTGATCATCAATCAAACCAGCCCGAGTGTGTCCAAGAACACCCCCTACATCAACATGACCGTGCACGACACCATCACCCTGGACACCAAAGGTGGCGCGACCCACCACTTTGAGATGGACCTGGTCAATACGGTTGGCGGCAATCCGGTGGATGGCTTCACGACGTTCCGAGACTATCTGCGCATCTATGTGCCACCGCAGGCCCAACTGCTGGATGCGAACGGCTTCGACACCGGCCAGCCCGTGTGCTGGGTCGCGCCACCTGGCAAGCCCACGGAGGCGGCACCCGCGGTCTTCGCGGGATTGCCCCCCTGTCCAACCGTGGGATTCTTCCCGGATGGCTCGTTGTCCTGCCCGCCCGGGTACTGGGGACCCGGTCCCAATCCGGCGGCGCTGGCTGCGTATTCCTACGGCCTGGTGGATTGGCCGGTTGACAATACCGGCTATCCTACCAACTTTGTCAGCGATGTCTCCGGTTTCGCGATGTTTGGGGGATTCGTCACCCTCCCGAATCTCTGCACCGCCAGAGTCACCCTCACCTGGTATGTGCCGCATGTCGCGCTGCCCTCCTCGACGGTGCCGGCCAACGCCGCTGCCTACACCCTGCGGACCGAACATGAGTTGGGCACCAACATCAAATGGATCATCAAAGTGACGCCGGCCGCTGCTGTCGCGGGAATGTCAAACACACCGGTCACCTATTCCGGCCAGTTGGATCAGGATATGGAGTTCGTCATCCCACGGTTGAACCCGGGTTTCGGAAGATAGAGTTCCCGTCTTGATGCATGTGGGTCTGCTGGTGCCACAATGCGCCTGAGCGCGCCACCAATGCGCGCGCCGCGCACTGGCCGTCTCGGCAGACTTGCGGGTGATTGGTAACGGCGCGTCGGGGCGACGCTCCGCACCGGTGGACGCCTGTTCGGTCGGTGCGCGAAGCTTGATCCGCGCCGCGTGTTTGAGGAGGCGCACGATGAGTCTGGGGAGCCGGGTTCTGGCGCGGCTGGCGAGACTGCCGCCCGCGCTCACCCACGCGGTCGCGATCCAGCGCGATCTGCGCGTGCCTATGCCCGATGGCGTGGCGCTGCTGGCCGATCGCTACGCGCCACGCCGCGCTGGTGATCGGCTGCCCATCGTGCTCATCCGCACTCCCTATGGGCGCGCCAGTGGCGGCATGCTGGGACGCCTCTACGCCGAACGCGGCTATCAGGCGGTCATCCAGAGCACGCGCGGCACCTTCGGCTCGGGCGGCACATTCGATGCCCTGCGCCACGAAGCCGCCGACGGGCGCGCCACGCTGGACTGGCTGGCCGCGCGGCCCTGGTTTGGCGGGCGCGTGGCGATGGCGGGTCCCAGTTACGTCGGCTTCGTCCAGTGGGCCGTGGCCACCGACGCGCCGGACTACCTGCGGGCGCTGGCGCCGCAGATTACCGCCGCGCAATTTCGCGGACTCACCTATCCCGGCGAGTCATTCGATCTCGATACCGCCCTCAGCTGGATCTACCTGCTACATTATCAGGAGCGCTCGTTCTGGCGGGCGCAACGGGCGTCGCTGCGCGAGCGCAAGGCGCTGGCTCCCGCCTTCGCCCAATTGCCGTTGACCAAGACCGATCGCCTGGCAACCGGACAGACGGTCAAGTTCTATCAGGACTGGCTGGCGCACAACACGCCGGGCGACCCATTCTGGGAGGAGATTGACTACAGCCGGCGCATGGACGCCGTGGCGGCGCCCGTCACCCTGACCGCTGGCTGGTTCGATATCTTTCTTCCCGATCAGCTGGCGGACTACGCCGCGCTCCGCCGCGCGGGCAAAACGCCCTATCTGACCATCGGTCCCTGGATCCACAGCAGCCTCGGCGGCCTGGCGACCGGGCTGCGGGAGTCGCTGGCCTGGTTCGACGCGCACCTGCGCGATGACGCATCGCGGCTGCGCGCGCGACCCGTGCGGATCTTCGTGATGGGCGAGCAGCGCTGGCGCGATCTGCCAGACTGGCCGCCGCCCGCGACCCTCACTCGCTGGCATCTGCGGCCCGGTGGAATGCTCGCGCTCGCGCCGCCGGACGATGCGGCACCTGACCAGTACACCTACGATCCAGCGGACCCCACTCCGGCGGTGGGCGGCAGCGTGCTAGGCCGAGAAGCCGGTCCGCGCGACAACCGCAAACTGGAAGCGCGCGCCGACGTGCTGACCTACACCAGTGCGCCACTGACCAGCGAGCTGGAGCTGATCGGGCCGGTCACCGCCGAGCTCTACGTGCGATCGAGCCTGGAGCATACCGACTTCTGCGCGCGGCTGTGCATGGTGCGGCCTACCGGCAAATCGATCAACCTGTGCGATGGGCTGGTGCGTCTCGAGCCGGGGCGCAACGCGCCGGACGTCGATGGTACGCGCCGCGTACGCATTGATCTCTGGCCCACCGCCGTCCACGTGCGCCGTGGCTGGCGTCTGCGCGTGCAGGTAGCGAGCGGCGCGCATCCACGGTTCAGCCGCAACCCCGGCAGCGGCGAGCCGCTGGGCACCGCCACCACCTTCAAAGTTGCCGAGCAGACGGTATATCATGACGCGGCGCATCCCTCGGCCATTGTGCTGCCGGTGCATGAGCCTGCTCTGGGCACGCTTGCACCAGGAAGCGGCATGGAGTGATCGCTACGCTGCCCAGCAGGGACGGTGGTGAGAAGAGTTCGGTTTGTGCCGGGTTTGGGAGCCATGCTATAATACAATTCCTGGGGAACGGCGAATGGCTCGCAAGAAGATGGGCGTTCCGGCGGCAAGCGCACGGGAGCGCGCATCGTGCTCGGCGCTCTGGAGCGCACCGTGTCGTGGACCATTTTAATTGAGCGCGGCAATCTGGGTTTCAGCGCCGCACATTTTGTCACCATCGACGGCGTCAGCGAGCCGCTTCACGGCCACAATTTTGGTGTGCGCGTTGAGGTGTCTGGCGAGCTCACCGCCAATGCGTTTGTCTTCAATTTCATTACGTTGAAGGACATTGTGCGCACCCTCTGCAAGCAATGGGATCACTGTTTTCTGCTGCCCTTGAACAACCCGCATCTCGCCATTCGTGAAATCAGCGAGGACGCGTGGGAGATCCGCGTCGATGCGCGCACGCGCTATGTGCTGCCGCGCACGACGGTGGTGGCGTTGCCGATCGACAATGCCACCACCGAACGCCTGGCCGAGTTGCTGGCCCGGCGCATCGCCGCCACCCTGGAGGAACGCGAGCTGGGCCGCAACCTGCGGCGGCTCACCGTTGGCATCGAGGAGACGGAGATGCAAACGGCGTTCTTTACGCTCCAGTATCCCGCCGATCAGCCCGACAGTCCGTCACCCTGAGGACCGCCTCAAACGCGGACTGACGGTTGGGACTGCCAGACCCGTCACGCCTGCCGGCCGCCGGGCAGACGCGACCATGTGATGGGGCCATGTGTTGCCCCGGTGCCGGGTCACCCCGGCGGGAGCGATGGTGCTCCGCCTGGCCAGAGCCGGCCAGCATTAATCCAAAGAGGAAGGACTGACACTCGTGGCACTGATCGAATCTGAGGTGAGCAATCCATTTGCCGTCGCCATCGCGCAGTTTGATGAAGCTGCCGAGCGTTTGCATCTCAGCCAGGAGTTGCGCGCCATTCTGCGCGCGCCCAAGCGCGAACTGACGGTGAACTTTCCGGTCCGTATGGATGATGGACACGTCGAAATGTATACGGGCTACCGCGTGCAGCACAATATCAATCGCGGCCCAGCCAAAGGCGGCATCCGTTTCGATGCGCATGTGACACTCGATGAGGTGCGCGCGCTGGCGATGTGGATGACATGGAAGTGCTCGGTGGTCAATATTCCCTTTGGCGGCGCCAAAGGTGGCGTGATTGTCGATCCGCGCCAACTCTCGCGCGGCGAGCTCGAACGCCTGACGCGTCGCTACGCGACGGAGATTGCCGGCGTCATTGGGCCGGAGTCGGATATTCCCGCGCCGGATGTCAACACCAATCCCCAGGTGATGGCCTGGATCATGGATACCTATTCGATGCATCGCGGCTATTCCGTGCCAGCGGTGGTCACGGGCAAGCCGATCTCGGTCGGGGGCAGCGAGGGCCGCATGGAGGCCACCGGCCGCGGGGTGTTCTTCGTGACGCGCGAGGCCTGCAAGCATGTGGGCATGAACTTGCAAGGCGCCACGGTGGCGGTGCAGGGCTTCGGCAATGTCGGCTCGATTACGGCGCGGCTGCTGCACGAGGCGGGCTGCAAGGTCGTCGGCCTGAGCGATGTCTATGGCGCGATCTACAATCCGAACGGCATCGACGTCAAGCGCGCGCTGCGCCATATGCAGGAGCACGGTGCGCTTACCGCGCTGCCTGATACCGAGCCCATTGATGGCGCGTCACTTCTGGAGCTGCCAGTGGATATTCTGGTGCCCGCCGCGCTCGAAGGTCAATTGACCGGCCACAATGCGAGCCGGGTGCGGGCGCGGCTCATCATCGAGGCGGCCAACGGGCCCACAACCACTGAGGCGGATGCCATTTTCCACGAACGCGGTATTCCCGTGGTTCCCGACATCCTGGCCAATGCGGGCGGTGTCACCGTCAGCTACTTCGAGTGGGTACAGGACCTGCAGCACTTCTTCTGGGCCGAGCAGGAAATCAACCAGCGCCTGGAGCAGATCATGGTGCGCAGCTTCAATGCGGTGCAGGCCAAGAAAGAGGAGCAATCGTGCGACTATCGCACGGGAGCTTACCTGCTCGCGGTGGCGCGGGTGGCTGAGGCGACGCAGGTGCGTGGCATCTATCCCTGAGCCATGCACTCCTCAGGCAATGCGCGGGTGCGAGCGGCAGGCGGAAACGGCTGCCGCTCGCACCCGCGCAACGGGCCGGTTGCGGCGCCGATCGCTGGGTCCGGGCCGGTGATGCACCGGCGCGCGCCGTGAGTTAACGGCACAGACTCTGCGTAGTTCGACACTGTGTGCGGTGCGGACCAATGGCACGACGGCATACACTGCCCCCAATCAGAGTGGAGTGCGGAGCGAATCGCCGCCTGGCGGCGCGCCCGCGGAGAGCGTTCGATGGCAAGGGCCGCGGCAGAGGTCACTACTCCCGCATTCAGCGACGAGGCACGCCAGGTGCTGGCGCGGGCGCGAGCCGCCGCGCGGCGGCTGTGCCACGACTACCTCGGTACCGAACACCTGCTGCTGGGCCTGCTCGACGAGCGCCGCGGGGTGGCCAGCGCGGTGCTCCATCAGGCCAATATCGAGGAACGCAAGGTGCGCGCGGCGCTGGCCACACTAGCGCCGCCCAGCGCCGCAACGTCGGAGGCGGAGATCTCAGAATTCGTGCTGGCGCCAGCCCTGCGCCGCGCGCTACGCCTGGCGACCGCCGAAACTGAGCGCCTGCGCAATGATACGGTGCAATCGGAGCATTTGCTGCTGGCCATCATGCACGAGGGCACCGCTGGCGCGGCCACTACCCTGGCGGCGCTGGGCCTCGACCTGGAGACGCTGCGCGTGGCGGTGGCCCGCGAGCACCATAGTCACGAGGAGGGGCAACGCGGTTCGGGCTGGGTGGCCCACGGTCCTCTGTGGGCGCTGGCGTGGTTGGGCGCGGGGGCGCTGGTGGCCGCGGCTGGCGTCGTTGTCTGGGCGATCGGAGCGCTGGCCGTGCACCGGTCGGTGAGCCTGGCCTATGTGGCGGCACTCACGCTGGCGCTGGTCGCGGTGGGGTTGACGGGACTGGGGTCCAGTCGCATGGAGGCGCAGCGAACGGCCGCGCTGCTGGAAGCGCGGGTTGACCAATGGCGTCAGCGCCGGGCGCCGGCGCAAGTGGCACAGGCGCTGCGGCTGGCCGAGACGGGACGCGTGGATCAGGCAGAGGAGCTGCTCCTGCTCGCCATCGCCCGACCGATGCCCGAAACGGAGTATCGCGAGACCTTGCTCGCGCTTGCACCCTGGCTGGCCACGAGCGGGTGGCGTCCACTGGCATTGCGCGCGCGCGCTGAGTTGCATCTGCATGCCGCGCATCTCGATCTCGCGCTGGCCGATGCGCGCGCCGCGGTGCTGGCGGCACCGCGGCAGGCTGAATGGTGCCAGTTGTTGGGACGTGTGCTCGCCCGCACCGGTCGCTCACGGGAGGCCGCCGTGGCGTATCGCCAGGCGTGCGCATTGGCCCCCACCAACGGGGTCTACTGGACCGATCTAGCCAGCACGCTGCTACAATTGGGAGAACTGTCCGAGGCGGAGATGGCCTGCGCACAGGCGGTGCGGCTGGCGCCCGAAGTGGCGCGCGCGCAGGCCGTGTGGGGGCTGCGGCGTCTGCTCGTTGGCGAGCTCGACGCCGCGGCAACCGCGCTCGACCGCGCCCTCGCGCTGGATGCCGACGAGGTGAGCGCGCAGGTACTCCAGGCGGCATTGCTGCTACGCAATGGGCAGGCGGGGCGGGCGCTGGCGCTGGCGCGCCGCGGAGTGAGCGCCACCTGCGAACCACCGATCTGGCTGGCGGCCCTCGAAGGCTGGGCGCTGGCCGCGCTTGGGCACACCACTGAAGCGCGTCTCGCGTTCGCCAGGGCACGTGTGCGCGATGCGGCGCTGCTGCCGGCCTGCGAGCGTCTGGCGACGGCGCTGGCCGAGCTCGGCTACAGCGAACCGGCGAGCTATCAGCACGGCCTCGCGATGGCGCTGGCAGGCAATGATTGAGGATCTGAAGGAGTGACCGAACATTCGGCGAAGGAGCAGCGTTGTGAAGTACTGTGACTATGGCGACCAACTCAGCGCCGGCACGGGCGCCGACGACCACGACCGGCCAGGGTTCGCGCTGCCGGGCGACCAGCCCCACTATGCTCCGGACCGGCCCGCCGATGTGCGCCACGTGCATATCGACGTCGCGCTCGATTTCGAGCGCAAGATGGTCAGTGGCACGGTGACCACCAGTTTTGCGGCGCTCTTCGAGCAGGTGCGCGAGATCACCTTCGACGCCGCGGAACTGGATATCCAGCGCGTGACCCTCGCCGATGGCACCACCGACCTGGACCACTGGAGCGAGGGCGAGCGGCTGCACGTGCGACTGGATCAAGCCTATAGCTATGGCGAGGCGTTTGGCATCGCCATCCAGTACGCGGCGCGTCCGCGGTCGGGCCTGCACTTCATCGGACCAGATGCGGGCAACCCCGATCGTCCCGTGCAGGCCTGGACCCAGGGCCAGCCCGAGTCCAATCACTTCTGGTTTCCCTGCCACGACTTTCCCAACGATCGCGCCACCACCTCGCTGCGGGTGACGGTCCCCGCGCGGTTCATGACGATGTCCAATGGCCGGCTCGAAGGCGTGGACGAGCAGCGCGCGGCGGGCACGAAAACGTACCGCTGGCGCCACGACGTGCCACACCCGGCCTATCTGGTGACCCTGGTGGTGGGAGAGTTCGTGGAGCTCGAGGACCACTGGCGCGGTGTGCCCGTCAACTATTACGTGCGGGCGGGCCGCGAAGCGGATGGGCATACGATGTTCGACAAGACGCCGGCGATGATCGAGTTCTACTCGACCCATTTCGGCGTGGACTACCCTTACGAGAAATACGCGCAGATCGTGCCCGAGCTCTTCACCGGCGCCATGGAGAACACCAGCGCCACCACCCACAGCTTTCGTCTGCTGCCCGACCCGCGCGCCAGTCTGGACTTCAAGCCCGATCCCGTCGTCGCTCACGAACTGGTCCACCAGTGGTTCGGCGATCTGCTTACCTGTCGCGATTGGGGCCACATCTGGCTGAATGAGACCTTCGCCACGTACTTCGAAATGGCCTGGATGCAACAGGACGCGGGTGAGGATGAGTACCGCGTCGAGGTGCGCAATAACCTGCGCGCCTACCTCGCCGCCGATGCGCGCGGCCGCCGGCCAATCGTGTACAACGTCTATCGCAAAGATGGCCAGGAGCTCTTCGACCGCCATGTGTACCAGAAGGGCTCAGTGGTGCTGCATCTGCTGCGCTTCGTGCTGGGAGAAGAACCGTTCTGGCGCGCCATCCAGGTGTATGCGCAGCGCAATCGGGGCCGCGAGGTTATCACCGCCGATCTGGAGCGTGCCATCGAGGAAACGACCGGACGCGGCATGGCGCGCTTCTTCGAGGAGTGGGTCTACGGAGCAGGACATCCTGAGTTCCAGGTGACGTATGCCTGGGATGACGAGCACCACATGGCGCGGATCGGGGTCACCCAGAAACAGGCGCGCGAGGGCAAAGGCGCGGTCTTCCACACTCCCGTCGACATTCGGTTCGGTGTGCCGACCAGTGACAAAGCTACCGGACCCAACGCGAAGGTTGAATCCGTCAGCTTCCGTGTCCAACTCGAGGAAGCGGAACACACCTTCTATCTGCCGCTGGCGCATCGCCCGCTGTTGGTGCGTTTCGATCCGGGCAGCCGCGTGCCCAAAACGCTGGAGTTCGAGCGGCCCGCCGATCTGCTGCGCTTCCAGTTGCGCCGCGACGACGATGTGCTGGGGCGCATCGAGGCGGCTGAGGCACTGAGCAAGCTCGGCGATCCCCAGAGTGTCGAGGCGCTGGCGCGGGCCTTGCTCGATGAGCCGTTCTGGGCCGTGCGCGCGGCCATCGCGCAGGCGCTGGGCGAGCAGCGTAGCGAGCGTGCGCTCGACGCGCTGCTCGCGGGGCTGAAGCAGGTGGCGGAGCACAAGGGCCGGCGGGCGATCGCCGCGGCGCTGGGTCAGTTCCGCGCGCCCGAACAGGCCGCGCTGGCCGAGCGCGCCGCCGGTGCGCTGGAGGACCTGCTGCAAGCCGGCGATCCCAGTTACTTCGTGGAGGCCGCCGCGGCCGAGGCGCTGGGACGCACGCGCACCGGGCACGCCTTCGACCGGCTGGTCGGGCTGCTCGATCGCCCATCATGGAACCAGACCATCCGCGCGGGGGCATTCGCCGGGCTAGGCGAACTGGGCGAGCCGCGCGCGGTGGAGGTGGTGGCGACCTGGATGCTGGATCGCCAGCAGCCGATGGATGTACGCGCGTCGGCGGCGGCCGGCCTGGCGACGCTGGCGCGTACACATCGCATCGAGCCGGGCGAGGCACACGCGCGGGCGATTGACGCGGCCGGCGCCGCACTCGATGATCCGTGGGAAGGCACCGTCTTCCAGGCGCTCGGCGCCCTGAGCGCGTTTGGCGACGTCAAGGCGATCCCCGCGATCGAGCGCTTCATCGCGCACCACGTGGACTCGCATGGTATTCGTGTCGCGCGCGAGGCGCTGCTCGCCATACGCCGCGGTCACTCGCGCGACCAGGAAACGCGCCGCCTGCGCACCGATGTGGATGGGCTGCGCGAGGACAATCGCAAGCTGCGCGAGCGATTGGTGGCGCTCGAAGCGCAGTCGGGCGCGAACGGCAGCCACAATGGCCACACCAATGGGCATAGTGGTGACGCGAAACCGCGCCAGACACGCGCGCGCAAGCCCGCAGCGACCGCGAGGAAGTAATACGCCTTTCGGGTGAAGGATGGCTCATCGTGGGTCGGGGCGTCCGGTGGGCGCCCCGACGCCGCGAAATCAATCATCCGAAAGTGGTATTACGCTTGACGCCTACTTGAACAACAAAAGGTCATAGCGGAGGGCACAGTCCGCGCGGAGATAAGCTCGCCGGTCAGCAGCATCCGCTCCACTCAATTCACGCCGCCAGCTAGCAAATCACGCATACGAGCAACACGGTTCACTCAACATTGGCGATAGCCGTCACCAGATGGC